>JAOTYS010000240.1 GCA_029861795.1 Gammaproteobacteria bacterium
AACGCTTAACTAGGTTCGTAGGCAAATCCAAAGCGATGGAGATGTGCTTGACAGGGCGCATGATGGATGCGCAGGAGGCGGAGCGTGTCGGTCTTGTTAGTCGCATTGTGCCTGCTGAACAGTTAGTGGATGATGCCCTTAAGACGGCACAAAAAATCGCCAAGCTTT
Organism: Gammaproteobacteria bacterium; assembly: GCA_029861795.1. The sequence goes on from JAOTYS010000240.1 coordinate 169, forward strand.
CTCGCCCTTCTGTGCTGATGGCCAAAGAATCCGTCAATCGCGCCTACGAGACAACTCTGGCGGAAGGTGTTCGTTTCGAGCGACGCATGTTTCATTCACTATTCGCTACCGAAGATCAGAAAGAGGGTATGGCTGCTTTCGCCGAGAAGCGGAAGGCTAATTGGAAACACCGCTGACAACAGATGCTGGCGGGTAGTTTGGTGCACCGTTGATACCTAGGAGTACACATCATGCGTCTGAAAGATAAAGTGGCTGTTGTTACTGGCGCGGCTCAAGGCATAGGCCTTGGCGTAGCACAATCGTTTGCCTCTGAAGGTGCTAAGGTCTTGCTCGCTGATATCAATGAAGACAAAGGACGTGAGCAGACCGCGGCTATAGCTGGAGCTGAATTCGTCCGCTGTGATGTCGGTGATGCGACCCAGGCGAAGGAGCTTATCTCCGCGGCGGTGGATCGACACGGCCGGATCGATGTGTGCGTCAACAACGCCGGTATCCTGCTAAAAGGAGATGTGTTGGAGTTATCCGAAGAGGACTTTGATGCAGTATTGCGTGTCAACTTAAAGGGCGCGTTTCTGGTCGGTCAGGCAGCGGCGCAACAGATGGTCAAGCAAGGCTCGGGAAGCATCATTAACATGTCCTCGGTGAACGCGGTCATGACTATTCCGAACGCGCTTGCCTATAACGTCTCTAAGGGCGGCATGAATCAACTGACGCGCAATATGGCAGTGAGTCTTGCGGACAAAGGTGTGCGCGTAAATGCCATCGGTCCAGGCAGCATCCTCACGGATTTGCTCAAGCAGATAATGACCGATGACGGTGCACGGCAGATGATTTTGTCGCGTACACCGATGGGACGTTGCGGCGAGGTGTCAGAAGTGGCGAATGTAGCGGTGTTTCTCGCCTCCGATGACTCCTCTTACATTACTGGGGAGTGCATCTATATCGACGGCGGCAGGTTAGGCCTCAACTATACCGTTCCGGTCAAGGGCTAAGGGATACGCTGGGGCTCTTTTTACGGTTTTGCACGGCTTCCAAACCCGCTGTAAAGCCGCTCAAAGAAATCGGTACCACAAGTTGACGACCATCACTACGCTCGTATTGAACGGTCGCAGTACGACCATCTTTGAACATCTGTAACAAGTTATCGGGTAGCAACACGCGTCCATGGCAGCCGGTTTCGGTGCAGCGCTGCATGTAAACGGTGAGCGACACAGCACCATCGATGCTTAGCACTATGCCGCGGGTCAGCAAAACACCCAAGGGCAAGGTGACCAACGCCACAGCAGTTTCACGGTCGTCAGGGTAGCCAACGGCCAACTGCGCTAGCCTGCGATCTCCATCCTTTAGAAAAACATTCTGAAACAAATAACAGGACAAGTCGCTGCGCGTGGATTCGCATCTTACAACCCAATCTTCAAAAGACTGCTCCGAGATCTCGTCGGCTTCATCGCCACGCGCTGCTAGGGCGAGGCTCGTTAACGCGATCGTCACCCAGATTATTGTTGATACTGATATGGAAACCCGCATATGGTCTTGGCTTCCCCCGCTACCTATGGGATACCATTAGTCCCTGCGGGGTAGGGAAGACTCTACCAGAAGCTCGACGCTACAGCTCTTATGGCGTGCGCCCTTAATAACTCCTATGAGTGCTTGTTTGTACTTAACCAGCTCTAACTTTGAAGACAACAACCCCATCCCTACGCACCAAACCGACTATTGAGGAAGGCCAACCCTTGGACGATTTCACTCCCAGAGGAAAACTGACTGACACTTATTCCCCTAAGCCCGGCATTAAAGACAGTTCACCATAATCTCTAGATGGATCTTGCACCCCGCACCGTGACCGCCCGAGCCACCACCATCTCGCTCGCCCTGCTGCTATTGCTTACATTATCGTCGTGCGCGGGCTTAAGCCGATCCGTCGATCAGTCCGGTACCGAGGATGAATCCGGTGCCCAGCACGATCCGTGGGAGCGTTATAACCGGGCCATGTTTCGGTTCAACGACAAACTGGACCGCGCGGTGGTAAAGCCGGTGGCGGCGGGCTATACGCGCATCGTGCCGACGTTTATGCGCCGTGGTGTCAACAATTTCTTCAGCAACTTGCTGGAACCCACCACTGTGATCAACGCCGTACTACAAGGCAAGATCAAGCGAGCGGCCGCCAGCACCGGTCGATTTCTGACCAATACCACCATTGGCTTTCTAGGCCTTTTGGACGTAGCCAAGCACCTCGGACTAGAAAAACATCGTGAGGATTTTGGACAGACTCTGGCGGTGTGGGGCTTCCCCCAGGGGCCTTATCTAATCCTTCCGTTTCTCGGTCCAAGTACAGCCCGAGACGGTATCGGCCTAATTCCGTTTTATCTGTATACCGATCTACGTACCCAACTCAACACAACTGAATCACTCATCGCGGTGACGATTAATGTCATCGATACTAGAGGGGGGCTGCTTGGCAGCGATCGTTTGTTGCAGTTGCAGTTAGACCCATACGTGTTCCTCCGCGAGAGCTATGTGCAGCAACGTAACAGCTTGATCTATGACGGCAGTCCGCCGCTTGAAGACTACGACGACGAAGCGTTCGAAAACGACTAACTCTTTCTGACCAACTTCATGGCCATCTACGCTATCGGTGACGTTCAAGGCTGCTTCGACGCTCTTCGCACACTATTGGACCGTATAGGTTTTGTGCCCGAGAAAGACCGCCTGTGGTTCACTGGGGATCTGGTCAACCGTGGTCGGCAATCCGCGGAAGTTCTGCGGCTCGTTCGAGATCTGGGTGACCGTGCTGTTTCGGTGCTTGGCAATCACGACCTGCATCTACTTGCAGTAGCGATTGGCGCAAAAAGGCTACGTCGGGACGACACTTTGACTCAACTCTTGCGCGCCGGGGATTGCGATGAGCTGTTGCATTGGTTGCGACGCCGACCGCTGTTAGTGCAGGACACCAATTCTCGGGATGTCTTGGTTCACGCTGGTTTGCTACCGCAGTGGGATGTGAACCAGGCGCTCGCGCTTGCTGCCGAGGTCGAGCAAGTTCTACAGAGTGACGCCTGGACCGACTTGTTACCACATCTGTACGGCAACCATCCCGATCAATGGTCTGACTCGCTGCAAGGCTGGGACCGACTACGTCTGATCACAAATGTTTTTACCCGCATGCGATACTGCAGCGCACCGGGCCGGCTGGCGCTTGGAGAGAAGGGCGCGCCGGGACAGCAAAGTCACGGGCTTACGCCCTGGTTCGCGGTGACTGACCGGCGGTGCAGCGACTGCCGAATCATCTTTGGACATTGGTCCGACCTGGGTTTGTGGCAAGACGGTAATGTGCTTGGACTCGATAGCGGTTGCGTGTGGGGAGGAAGACTTTCTGCGGCACGGCTCGATGTTGTGCCAACAAAGATCATCACCGTGTCCTGTGAGGGTAGGTGCTAGGGAGCGACCCTACTGGGCAATCCCTTTCACAGCAACGGCCAAAATCTGCAAAATAGGCCCTAGCGTAGTAAGGGGTTAACAGTGGGCAGATATCAGATCGAAGTAAGCGTTAAGTGCTCGTATATCGAGACCCAATCAGATCCCGCTAACGACCGGTACGTCTTCGCTTATACCGTCACCATCACCAATACCGGGACCGAGCCAGCGCAGCTTCTCACGCGCCACTGGATCATCACTGACGCAGAGCATAAAGTACAAGAAGTGCAGGGTGACGGGGTTGTTGGCGAGCAGCCGACGGTACTCCCTGGATCTAGTTTTCAGTACACCAGTGGTGCCGTGCTAGAGACTCCAGTCGGCACGATGCGTGGCAGTTATCAGATGATCGCGTCAGATGGAACGCTATTCGACGCGGAGATCCCACTATTCACACTTTCCGTCCCGCGCACCCTTCACTAGAACCCATCTCAAATCGGAGATTTTTCGTGCAGGCTAGGCCTGAGGGTCGCGAAAAGCGCTGTGTACAAAGCAGTTTGCCGCTTCGCGGCCCCGCATTTGAGCGACCGGAAAACAATGCCCGAGCGGAAAAGATCCTTTTTGAGAGAAGTTCTAGTCAAGTTGGGCTAAACATCGAGGTTGGACACCGCGAAGGCATTCTTTTCAATGAATTCTCGACGTGGTTCGACCTGATCACCCATCAGTGTGGTAAACGTCTCATCCGCTGCAACACCATCTTCCACAGCAATTCGCAACAATCGACGACGGGTAGCGTCCATGGTGGTGTCCCACAGTTGCTCGGGATTCATTTCCCCCAGACCTTTGTAGCGTTGAATGGCAAGTCCCCGTCTCGCCTCTGCCATTAGCCAATCCAGTGCCTGTGCGAAACCCGTCACTTGCTCCGTCTTATCGCCTCGGGTGACGGTTGGTGTCTCCCCAACATGCTGTGCTACACGCTCACCATAGGTGCGCATCGACTGATACTCGCTGGACCGTAGGAATGTACCGTCTATAACCGTCTCTGTGATGGATCCATGCCGCGAGCGCCGCACTACTATCTGCAACTCGGCACTACCGGTGGTTTTCCTAACGTCCACCTCATAACGCTCGGTACCGTTTTGATCCGCAGCAAGCTTGTCCTGTAGCGACTTTGCTATGGTTTTGGCTCGCTTGATCGCTACAACATCCTGAGGCTTGATGGTAGGCATCTCCAACAGATGCTTCAGAACAGTCCCATCATACTGGCGCGCCAAGCGCCTGAGCGTTGCTTCCACCGCCATGTGCTCGGTACATAGTGCCTCTAGCGGTTTTCCTTGAAGCGGTGCAGAAGCATCGCCGTTCACCATCCTAGCGCCATCCAGTGCAAGTTTGAGCAGGTACGTTTGCAGCTCCTGGTCATCCTTGAGATAGATATCTTTCTTGCGCTGGGTGACCTTATAAAGCGGTGGCTGCGCAATATATATATGACCACGTTCCAAAAGCTGTGCCATCTGGCGATAGAAAAAGGTCAGCAGTAACGTTCGGATGTGCGAGCCGTCAACGTCAGCGTCGGTCATGATAATGATACGATGATATCGTAACTTATTGATATCAAAGTCGTTTTTTCCTATTCCGGTACCCAAAGCGGTAATCAAGGTGGTGACTTCCTCAGATGACAGCATCTTGTCAAAGCGCGCTTTCTCTACGTTCAGGATCTTGCCTTTAAGTGGCAGGATTGCTTGGTAGCGTCGATCGCGAGCCTGCTTCGCAGAGCCGCCCGCCGAGTCGCCTTCCACCAAATAAATTTCTGACTGTGCGGGATCTTTTTCCTGACAATCGGCCAGTTTTCCAGGCAGTCCACCGACATCAAGCGCCCCTTTGCGTCGAGTCATCTCTCGCGCCTTACGGGCTGCTTCCCGAGCCCTAGCGGCCTCCACGATTCGTTCAGCGATTACCCGCATATCGGACGGATTCTCTAGCAAGAAATCGCCCAGCTTCTGGCTCACGATGGAGTCAACCACGCCCTTCACTTCGGAAGAAACTAGCTTGTCTTTGGTCTGTGAGGAGAATTTTGGATCCGGTACCTTCACCGACAGTACCGCCGTAAGGCCTTCGCGGGCGTCGTCGCCACTGATGGCCACTTTAGCCCGCTTGGCTAGTCCAAGCTGCTCGATATGTTGATTCAAGGTGCGGGTCATGGCCGCTCGGAGACCCGCGAGGTGAGAGCCCCCGTCCTTTTGTGGAATGTTGTTGGTATAGCAAAAAGTGTTTTCCTGATAGGAGTCGTTCCATTGCATGGCTAGTTCAACACCGAGGTTTCCTTTGTTACCTGTAAGGTGTATCACCTTTGGGTGCAGCGGATTCTTGTTGCGATTTAAGTGCTCTACAAACGCCGCTATACCACCCTTATACTCGAACACATCCTCGCTGCCGTTGCGCTCATCACGTAGTAGTATCCTCACGCCGGAGTTGAGAAAAGAAAGCTCTCGCAGACGCTTGGTGAGCAGGTCGTGGTGCAGTACGATGTCACTGAATATTGTGGGACTGGGCTTGAAATGGACCTCGGTACCGGTCTCCTTGGTCTCGCCTTGCTGGGCGAGCGGTGCCTGTGGAATTCCAAGCCGGTATTCTTGAAAATGGACATGGCCCTCACGCTTGATGGTCAGTTTCAGAATATCTGACAATGCGTTGACCACTGAGACGCCTACCCCATGAAGGCCGCCGGAAACCTTGTAGGAATTTTGGTCGAATTTTCCGCCCGCATGTAGCACAGTCATAATCACTTCTGCAGCCGATCGCTTCTCCTCTGGAATCAAGCCAATAGGAATACCACGGCCGTTATCGACAACGCTTACGGACTCATCCGGATGCACCGTCACCGCTATTTCTGTGCAGAATCCCGCTAACGCCTCATCGATGGCGTTGTCGACCGCCTCAAAGACCATCTGGTGGAGACCGGTGCCGTCGTCGGTGTCGCCAATGTACATTCCCGGCCGCTTACGGACGGCATCCAGGCCCTTAAGGACCTTAATGCTGGAAGAATCGTAAATCTGTGATTTACTCATAAATTTTTCCTGGATAACCACCGTATTTTATCATCTTTGGCTCAGAAACACCCTCCCTGCCAGACTTTCAGAGGTGATGGTTCGACGGCTACCAGCGATCGGTTGGGACGATGTTTCACATGAAACCAGCCAGCAAGCTGGTAAGTGTTTCACGTGAAACTAAAGGAGTATCCGCTGAATTCGTGGTATGGTTGTATATGCCTATAATCGCATCGGCATAACCAAGTATTGGCTCTTCTCGTCCCCCGGAGTCTGCAAAGTGCAGCTACTGTTACTGTCTTCCACCGCCAGCTCCACGTGTTCCTTAGGCAAAACCTTAAGCGCATCCATCAAATAATTTACATTGAAGCCAATTTCGAGATCCGGCCCGCCATACTCGATACTCATCTCGTCGCTGGCTTCTTCTTGCTCCGGGTTATTGGCGCTCACTACCATGCGATTGGCGCCTAACGTTAGACGCACGCCTCTGAACTTATCATTCGTTAAGATCGCTGCCCGACCCAGCACCTCTTGGAATTCTGCTCGGTCGACAGTGAGACGT
>JAOTYS010000241.1 GCA_029861795.1 Gammaproteobacteria bacterium
GCTGCTTCCCGAGCGACTTTAACTGGATTCAAGAATCGGTGCACATCGCCGCCGTGCACCGACGCAGGATTCCCTTATCGGTTTCCCAAGAGAGGCCACCAACTCGGACGCACAATGAATGTATTACCAGAGCAGACTGAACACCGTTCGCGGGAGTGACGATGGATTTTCCGACACAATTGGGCGAGGTTGGATATTACAAATTAATTTATACATTTATTGTTTTATTTATCAATTGTTTGATGATGATTGTTAATACTTTCTATTAACTCTTCTCTTTCTAGATTGGTAATGGTCAGGAGCATCCGCCTCCTGTCTACTCCAAAGGCTTGAGATCACCGAGCACTGTTGGAATCAGCTCGGCTACAGTGGGATGAATGTGCACGGCGCGTTGAATCACAGTGTAAGGCTTCCTTGCATACATCACGTCGATGAGGCAGTGAATTGCCTCATCACCGCTAATACCGAGGATTGCGGCACCTAAGATCTCCTTGGTATCGGCGTCAACGATGACTTTAATGAATCCTTGCGTTTCGCTGCGTTCACGCGCGCGCCCCACCCGCGTCATCATACGCTTGCCTATTAGGGCGCGACGACCTGAGTCTCGCACCTGTTGTTCAGTCATGCCCACACGCCCCAGCGGTGGATCGATGAACAGGCCATAACAAAGAAAACGGTCGCTGACCTTTCTCGGATCGTCGTCTAGTAAGTTTGCAGCAACGATTTCGAAGTCGTTATAAGAGGTATGGGTAAATGCACCGCGGGCATTCACTTCCCCAATGGCCCATACGTCAGGGACATTGGTGCGCAATTGATCATCAACCTTGATGAAACCGCGCTCGTCTGTCTTAATGCCGGCCTGTGCCAGACCGAGTTCGTCGGTATTGGGTCGACGCCCTACCGCAAGAAGAACATGAGAGCCCACCACCTCCTTTGGTGTATCGGTGCAGCTCAACCCCACCACGACCTTACTGTTACGATTCTCTACGCGAATACATTGTGCATTGAGGCGTACCTCAATGCCCTCGTTCTCGATGATCTCCTTAACGGTTTCAGAGACATCTTCGTCGTCTCTGGCAATCAACCGGCTTCCCATCTCCACGACTGTCACGCGACTACCGAAACGCCGGTACATCTGGGCAAATTCAAGTCCGATATAACTGCCACCGATTATGATTAGGTGTTCGGGGAGAAAATCCACATCCATCATACTGCTGTTGGTGAGGTAATCCACTTGGTCCAGCCCTGGCATGTCCGGTATGGTTGCGCGGGCTCCAGTGTTGACAAAAATCTTGGCTGCCTTCAGCAGCTCTCCATTGACACTAACGGAATGATTGCTTTCAAAGCGTGCGTGACCGCGGTAGATGTCGAGGTTGGACATGCCTTCTAGCCATTTGGTTACCCCTTGATTGGACGCACCGGCAACCTCGTCTTTGCGCTGTTTCACTCGCTTTATATCGACAGAGACTGGGCCACCAATGACTACGCCGAAGTCATCTCCACGACGAGCCATATACGCAGCCCGCGCGCTCGCTACCAAGGTCTTTGTAGGAATGCAGCCGGTGTTAATGCAGGTCCCGCCGAACAACTTTCGTTCGATGATAGCGGTCTTCATCCCTGCCTGGGTCAAGCGCTCAGCGAGCGGTGGGCCAGATTGTCCGGTACCGATTATGATCGCGTCGTATTCTTTTGCCATTAGGGTTACCTCTGCTGGATAGACAAGTCCGCACTGCACGGTTGGTTGCTGAAGGAAAACGACCGCTACGTCTTTAACTGTCGTGGCTTACCCATGACAGAAACGAGAATTATATCGAAATGTACTATCAGTTCACGGTCACCTGTGCAGACGCAGCCTGACCTAACTCATACATAACTTCACTCTCTCCAGCGACCGAGTTGGTCTGGTTGGCTGATCCGTCGGGGCTGTTGCAAGTGTTAGATTGTCCCGCTCCGGGAATGGTGACTGTGACTTCTCCGGTGCACCGGGTGGTTATTGTATTCGCCCCTTTCGGTAAGGAATACGTGCCGCTTGCCGTGATTCTCACTGTGGTCCCAAGTGGTATGGTGCCGCCGGGAGAAATAGCCACTGGGGTCGTCGCCGGCACCCCTCCTCCACTGGAACTACCCCCGTCTCCACAAGCAGATACGAAGCTCAAAAAGACGACGATAAATGAACATAAGAAGATCTGACGTTGCATCCGACCACCTCCTACATTTGTGGGTGGTGACGATGAGCGCTTAGATGCCGATATCTTGTCGCATATCGAAGGCGGTCTCGTCTACGGAATATTTGGGCAAAAGCACACGAACATCCCCGCGCTCGAGAAATACAAACTGCCCGTCTTTCCAGTAAAAAGTGCCATCGAAGTCAACACTGGCGTCGATGACCACCCAGGCGATCTCACCCGGGCTGTAGTCTCCGCAGGTATGGAAATGGAGATAGCGAGGACTTGCAAAGGTCACACCACCCCATCGTTCTAAGTCGGTCTCGGCAGGCTGTGGATAGAAGGTTTTGGGATGGATGCCAGCATGCCAGGAATGGACCACGTCACCATCTATATCAAACTTTTGCGATACCATTTTGTAGTGATCACGCACCGCCACTACGTTCTTTGGATCGCCTTGGAAATCCACGATGTGCCCTTGCTCTACAATGGCGATCACTGGTTGATCCAGCATCAGCTGCTTAGGTTCATAAGATCTATTGGCAGTGCCGACGATCCAACGATTAAGCACGACCTTCCCCGACATAGAGCGGCAGGGAATGGGCCTAAATATCGACACGGGGAACAACGACAAAGTGAATCCCCCTGTGTTACCCGACGCGATTGCATCCGAATCAATGCTGCCGCGTACGTCCGTGCCCAAAGGACAAGTGATGTGCCACTCCCGTGCACTATCAAGTTCTGCTTGAAGCTTTGACAACACATCCTGCATCAGACTATGGGGCACACGACAAAACTGTGAACCGAGAAAACCCGCGTCCAGCGCGTAGGTCATGGTGATCGTTCCTGGACCTAAGTCATCGCAAAATCGGAGCTGATCGCCGATGCGGCTAAAGAAAATGGTGTGATCCGCGTGCTGCATGGCGCTGCTCACGATTTTCGGAAGAGTTTCCGCGCTCTCGATCGGTGGTGTCCACAGCGTATGAACATTGGCACCCAGACCGCGCGACTCTTCTTCTACCGCGTTTCCCGCCGTTTCGTCATAGTATCCGTAACGGCTGTGTTCGCGAATGAATAATACGTGGTCACCGTTTTGGACTCCCACGCAGTCTTGCAACAGATTGAGTGCACCCGCTCTTAGTTCGCTATTCTGTGACATAAACATGCGTCCGGCGCGTTATTCAGAGTGAAAGAGTCTATCTCGACCACACCTCATGGTCGAGATCTAATCATCACTATGCTAGGAGTAACGAAACAATGCCACGGGGAAGCATCCAGGTCACGTGGCGATCTCTGTCGATTGAAAATTATCGGATAATCCGTATTCTCCCCGCCTTATCATTTGAATCGAGACTATGCATGATGTACAGATCATATGTTGGTTCCCACGCAGTAAGGTGGGTGGTCTCGGTCGCCTTCAGTATCATCGCAAATCTGTCGATCGTCGACCTGAACCTGCGGATTATCCAGCAGACCCAGTAAGTTCGCCGTAACCAGCGATCAGTTCACGATTGGCGCCCTGTGTCCCCTCTTTCTCAATAGATGAGACGGTAATGCTGTCCGAGAACATGGGATGGAATTTTTGCCGAAGAAAAACAGGTTATCTCGATTGAAACAGTTTTGGTTGCTGGTGCGTCAGGCGATTGCCGGCGGTGATCATGACTTCACCTCGGGTCCGATCGGTCGGTCGGTGTTGTTGCTCGCCATCCCTATGATGCTCGAGATGTTTATGGAGTCGATATTCGCCGTGGTCGACATCTTCTTTGTGGCTCGTTTGGGTGCTGATGCAGTCGCCGCGGTCGGGTTGACAGAGGCGGTGATCACTTTGGTCTATGCGCTTGCCATTGGCCTCAGCATGTCTACCACCGCAATGGTCGCGCGCCGTGTTGGAGCCAAGAATCCGGAGGGTGCGGCTGTGGTCAGCGGTCAGGCGTTGTGGGTCGGCTTCGTAGTCGCGTTGGGTGTTGGTGTCATCGGCATATTGTTTGCCCGTGATATTTTGGTGTTGATAGGTGCGTCGACTACTGTAGTCGAAGATGGTTCGGGCTACACCGCGATCATGCTCGGTGGATCGTTGACTATTCTGTTTCTGTTCTTGCTTGGCGCCATATTCCGTGGTGCTGGGGATGCGAATATCGCTATGCGAGCGTTATGGCTTGCCAACGGCATCAACATCGTGCTCGATCCCTGCTTGATTTTCGGCTTAGGTCCATTTCCAGAGATGGGCGTTACGGGCGCGGCTATTGCCACCAATATTGGCCGCGGGATCGGCGTGTGCTACGGATTGCATTGTCTATTTGGTCGCGCGGGTCGTATCCCGATGGATATTTCGCACCTGCGAATCGTTCCGTCAGTGCTTGCAAGGTTGTTGCGTGTGTCGGTGGGGGGTGTGTTGCAATTCTTGATTGCCACCTCCAGCTGGGTCGTGTTGATGAAGATTGTCTCTGTGTACGGCAGCACCGCGATTGCTGGATACACCATTGCCATCCGGACGATCGATTTGACGATATTGCCCGCCTGGGGAATGAGCAACGCTGCGGCGACACTCGTTGGACAGAATCTTGGTGCCGGTGATCCCGACCGCGCCGAACGTTCTGTATGGGTGACAGTGCGGTACAACGCGGCGTTTATGATTAGCGTGGCCGTGGTGCTTATTATTTTCGCCGAGCCCATCCTGAGGCTTTTTATCGAAGATCCAACGGTGGTCGAGTATGGCGTCGATTGCCTTCGTTTCGTCAGCTACGGCTATGGGTTCTATGCAGTGGGCATGGTGCTAGAGCAGTCATTTAACGGCGCTGGCGACACGGTTACGCCGACCTGGATCAACCTGTTTTGTTTTTGGATCGTACAGATCCCCCTCGCCTACTCTTTAGCGCAGAAGTTGCAATTAGGACCGCAAGGCGTGTTCCTTGCGATTACTGTGGCGGAGTCTTTGATCGCTTTGGTTGCGGTGTGGCTGTTTCGTCGGGGTCGGTGGAAGCTTAAGGCGGTTTAGTGGAGGGTTGGATACCGACAATTATATGACGAGTCTCCTGACACCGGTTGTCAGGAGTGTTGAAAATTTGGTGTTTTGATCAACCTTATGCTGACATACTGCTGTCAGTACGCATCTTGTAGAACGTGATCATTTGGTTACGGGAGACCCAGTAATGGACCCCAACATAGTTCGAAAGGGTGAAGTGTTCCGAGACTTACATTTACAAGACGGCATTTTTGTCATGCCAAATGCGTGGAACGCTGGATCTGCGTATTTGCTCGCTGCAGCAGGTTTTGCTGCGATCGGCACGACCAGCGCTGGAATCGCTTACGGGTTAGCAATCCCCGACTATGAGGGACGCTTGTCGCGGGATGCGAGCATGCAAGAGACATCTCGAATTACCGCGGCAGTGGATGTGCCAATAAGCGTGGATGCAGAAAACGGCTATGGTCATGAGCCCGAGGTTGTGGCCGAAACCATACATGCAGTGGTTGAAGCAGGTGCGGTGGGGGCAAGCATTGAGGACCACCCCGGCAATTTGGAGATCCCTTTATACGATCGAACTCAGGCGGTGGAACGCATCCGAGCTGCGAGAAGCGCTGCAGACTCAATTGGTATTCCCTTTACCCTCACAGCTAGAGCGGAATGCTATTTCGTTGATCATCCCGAACCGTTCGCGGATTCGGTTGAGCGGGTCAATCTTTATCGTGAAGCTGGGGCTGATTGTCTATACGTGCCGGGTGTCAGTGATGCAAAAACGATAGCCGCGTTGGTGCGCGAGGTTGACGCGCCGGCAAATGTAGTGATGGGCCTAGTTGGCGCTCCATTGACCGTCACTCAGCTCGAGGATCTGGGAGTCAAGAGGATTAGTATCGGCGGCTCGTTGGCACGGGCGACATTCGCGCTCATTCGCCGTGCAGCGGAAGAGATTCGGGACAACGGGACTTTTACTTTTTCCAACCAACAAATCCCGGATGACGAACTGTGTCGCTTGTTCTCTGATCGTATGTGAAGCGCAGGACAAGATCTGTTCACTAATCTAACTCATAGCAAGCAGAAACTGTGCGACTGGTTGTATGGAACTGTAACATGGCGCTGCACCGCAAGCTCGATGCGCTGAAGTCTCTGAAGCCAGACGTGGCGGTAGTCTGTGAGTGTGCCGAGCCCGAAAGGCTTAGGAAGAGAACAGTTTATTGGGGAATGGCAGCCGATCCTGTTTGGATTGGTAAGAATCCGAACAAGGGTCTTGCTGTATTAACTTTCAACGATTACCACGCAACCCTCGCAGATGTGTACCGACCTTCTCTTAACTTCATCGCCCCCGTGCACATTGATGGACCGAATGTGTTCAACCTACTGGCGGTGTGGGCGCAGAACGCGAGTGCAGGGGTCTTACGAAAAAGTCAGTTTGGTCCACTGCGACTCGCGCTTCGTCGGTATTATCGAGATTTTCTCAGTACCGGGTCGGCTGTTGTCGCCGGAGACTTGAATAACAACGCAATCTGGGATAGGCCGGGCTGGCGCATTAACCATGCATACGCAGTCCAGGCACTCGATGAATATAATCTTGTTAGCGCTTACCATGAAACTCGGCGTGAGCAACAAGGAGCGGAGAGCATGCCGACCCATTATTGGCGTGACAGGAAGAAAGATGGGCCGACATATCACTTAGACTACATCTTTCTCCCGCGCACCTGGGTACCAAAGATCCGTGAAATGCAAGTGGGGTCTTTCGAGGAGTGGTGTGGGAACGGACTCAGCGATCACGTCCCGGTAATGGTTGAGGTGGTGTTCTAGGGATCAACCGCAACGTATCACCAAACCGTATAGAGGACGTGCCGCCTCCGTTCCGGAGGTGTCCGATAACGGAGTGGTGAGATCGTACATTTCAGTGACGACGATCATCACCGGGGACAGGTTTTTCTATTTTACTTTGGGTGCAAAACAGTTAGCATCCAGAGAAGCACCCCCCCAGCGAATCTCCCCGAAGCGAACCCCATTGAAACAAGCGGAAAACGAACTCCAAGGGCTCTAAGAT
>JAOTYS010000017.1 GCA_029861795.1 Gammaproteobacteria bacterium
ACAATGAAACCAAGTATCTTAAGGCGCTGAGAGACCGCGGTTCACCGTTGCTGAGCGCCAAACCTCTTGACTGAATGACTCAGGGCGTGAAGCAGACTGTCGAAGCGTTGACTCTCTACGACCGCTTTGCCGCTAATCTTCGCAAAGGACTCGAGCTTGTTTGACTGCCCTGTCTACTTCGGCATCGGCGGCGGGGTGTAGCCCTTCCACTTGCCACCCTCGATGAACTCACCAGGGTGTTTCTGCTCGGTACGAGGAGCATCCACGTAGGCTTGGGTAACATCCGGCGGAAGAGCGTACTCATCCACCGAGGCCATCCGAACTTTGATCGTTTCCTTGGTGACGTTGATGACCATCAGGTCTCGCGCCAAGGCTAGCGGACCGTCATAGGTCTTGCGCACACCATCCATGATCGCAGCGTTGTTCTCCGGTGATTGTACCGAGTGGTAGCCCACGGCCAGGCGCGGTTTGACTGCGGACATGACCTTGCCAAAGGCCTGCGGCTCGGTGTGGATCCTAGTAGACACGTACGTCGCTTGTTTCAGATCCCAGCCGAAATACGCGGCCAGGGCCTTGGGCGGAAGGAAGGCTTCGTGGGAGGCTACGTCCGCATCGGTGGCGTACTCGATGTACCACTTGTTGGGATAGGTATCGCCGCCGAACACGTACTTCAACCCGTTCCATTCCAGGCTGTAGCTCACCGAGCCATCCAGGCTGTGAATGGCCGGCCAGGATCGAATAGTGACCCCATTCTCCTCGTAGACCACCCCGTTTTCCTGCTTATAGTCGAACTCGTGCACCTCGATCTGCGCGCCCTTATCAGGCAATGCGCCGGTACGGGTGGCGAGATCCCAAGCGTAACCCTTCCGCATGCCCTCAACGAATGCCTTGGTCCCCAGTTCCGGTTTGGAACCGCTAGGCCCGTAAATGTGGATGGGTGTATAGCGCCCCGACAACCAGCCGCCGATGTGCAGCCCCATGAAGTCGCCGACGTGGTCGATGTGCAAATGGCTGGCAAACACCTTGTCGAGCTTCGAAAAATCAGGCCGCAAAGAGAACAGGTTCCCCATCGACCCCAATCCCATATCGAACAAGAATTTTTCACCATCGCCCAGTTCAACAAGATACGAGATAGATACGGCCGCCTTGGTCTGATTGGGCATACCGGTACCCAGGGCGGTGATCCGCATCTCACCGGCACCCAGCAGCTCGGTATTGGGGAAATAGCTGGCTGGGTATTGTCCATCCACAATCGCGGCAGGTGTACGTCCCCGCGGCGCATTGTCCTTGGCCTGTTCCTGGGCCCAGGCCTGATGATCCCCAGTGGCAGTGATGATGATTCCAACCGCCGCGCCTACAACTAACAGCGCAGTCCAGGCAGTTTTGATCTTCGCTAACATCGTTGCTGTCTCCTTATAGGGGAAAGTTGTTCACACAATTGCGATCTTACGTTAGGTTTGTACGTTGTTTGCGACTACTAACACCATAGATTAGTCTATGGTAATCTAATTAGGGATCAAATTTCAATAGACAACTCTATGGTTAAGAGTAAAACGGATCGACTGACTCGGGAAGACTGGATTCGCGGGGCGCTTGATCTGCTGAGTACCGCCGGTGTTGAAGGTGTGAAGATTGTTCCTCTTGCCGAACGGCTGGGTGTCACCAGCGGCAGCTTCTATTGGCATTTCAAGAATCGCAGGGAACTGTATGACGCATTGGTTGATTATTGGGGACGTGAGCTTACAGACGCAGCGATCGAAGCTACGAAACCCATTGAGCCACCTGAAGAACGAATCTGGCGCCTGATGGAACAGGTCATGGTCGAGGGCCTGGCCCGATTTGATCTGGCCATCTGGCATTGGGCGCAATCCGATAAGGCGGTGGAAAAGGTGTTCAACAGAGCGTTGAAGAAGCGCTTTGCATACGCTAAATGGATGTTTATTCAAGCCGGATTCGTTGAAGCGCAGGCCGAAGCCCGGGGGCGCTTGATGGTGGTCTATATGATGGGAGAATCCACGCTGATTAATGACGCTGCAAGCAAACGTAAAAGACTGCTTAGATTGAAGTACGAAATCCTAACCAACTCATAGCCCGATTCTAGCTTCGTATTGTCCGAGCAAATTGAGGTTTCGCATTCGATGAGTGGAAATTCTCTGAGGTAAAGAGCGGTCATACATTTCGTCATTAATGAAAGGCTGGATTTGGCCGTTGTTTGCCTGTCGCAAGCGATAAAGTCCAAGCAATTGAACGTCTGCAATGGGGCTATGAGTACCCGTTCGGTAGTAACATTGATGATAGGCTAAAAGCGACCCCCTGCCGCCATTCGCGCTTTTTCCGCCTCCCGCACGTAGATTAGCGCGACTTCGTCCGCCGATAGGCGGATAATTCTTGGCCAGGGTAGGGTAACAAGCTCTCACCTATGGCTACTGATTCCCACACACGCAAGCTCGCCGCGATCCTCAGTGCGGATGTGGTTGGCTACAGTCGTCTAATGGGTGCGGATGAGTCAGGCACCCTGACCCGGCTCAAGGCACACCGCAACGAGTTTATCCATCCCAAGATTACTGAGCACCATGGGCGCATCGTGAAGCTGATGGGCGATGGGGCGCTGGTGGAGTTTGCGAGCGTTGTCGATGCGCTTGCCTGCGCAGTGGATATCCAGCGGGGGATGCTAGAAAGAAACCAGGATGAACCCGCGGAACGGCGCATCGAGTTCCGCATGGGGATCAACCTCGGTGATGTAATCATTGAAGGTGATGACATCTATGGTGATGGGGTGAATGTGGCGGCGCGGCTTGAGACGCTAGCCGAGCCCGGCGGTATTTGCATCTCTGACTCGGTGCACACAGCGGTGGGCAACAAATTGCCGCTGGAGTACGAGTTCTTAGGCGAGCAGCAAGTTAAGAACATCGCAAAGCCTGTTAAAGCCTACCATGCTAGGCTCGAGCCCGGCGCTGAATTGCCCAAGGCACCTTCGGTCACTGTAAAACCCGAACGGTCAAAGCGCACAGCGGCTGCTGTTGGCGCAGCAGTTGCGATTGTAGTGATCGTGGCGGGCGCTTTGAGCTGGTGGCAACTCAGACAACCACGAGTAGAAGCGGCTTTGGTCGAGCGCATGGCGTTCCCGCTTCCTGAGAAACCTTCGGTTGCGGTGCTGCCCTTCGACAATCTGACCGGCGACCCAGAGCAGGACGCGATCATTGATGGGTTGACGGACAACCTCATTGCGGCGCTC
Organism: Gammaproteobacteria bacterium; assembly: GCA_029861795.1. The sequence continues at coordinate 3,236 of JAOTYS010000017.1, forward strand.
TCGGGCGTGCCCAAGCTTTTCGTCGTCGCCCGCAACTCGACGTTCACATACAAGGGCAAGGCGGTAAAAGTCAGGGAGGTGGCGGAGGAGTTGGGCGTGCGCTACGTGTTAGAGGGTAGTGTGCAGCGCTCTGGGGATAAGCTACGGGTGACGGTGCAGCTCATCGATGCGCTGAGCGGGCGGCACATCTGGGCAGAGCGATACGACCGTACATTTGACGATCTGTTCGCCATGCAGGACGACATTGCGTTGAATGTGATCCAGGCGATGGAGATCAAACTGACCGAGGGGGAATGGGCCAGTGTCTGGCATACGGGCGACCATCTAGAGGCCTATTTGCTCGATCTTCGTGCCAACGAGGCCTATGATCGCAGTACAAAAGAAGACAACTTGCGGGCTCGAAGGCTCTGGGAAGAGGCAATGGCCCTGGAGCCAAGTTCTGGTGTGGGCATCGCGTTTACGTATTTTGCCGAAGCCGTCATGTATAGCGACTCCACTGAGGAATCGCTGAAATTGCTCGCCAAAGCAGAGGAATTGGGAAAGAAAGCAGCCGAGCGGCGTCCGAATCTCGCCGTCCCCCATCACCTGCTCAGCCAGATTGCGCTAGCAAGAAGAGAATACGATGCGGTCGCCGAGCATTGCGAAACGGCGTTAGAGTTGCCCCAGAAATCGGTCGATACGCTCGCGAGTTGTGCTGAGATGTTCAGCGCAGTCGGCCAGGCGCAGAGAGCGCTTGAGCTAATCCAGCAGGCCATGCGGATAAATCCCCTTCATCCGGGCTACTACCTGTACCCATTAGGTTTGGCCCATTGGCTTACGGGGTCGCGCGATATGGCCATTGACGCTTGGCAGAGCTTGCTTGAACGCAAGCCGCAGTGGTCGCTGCCCACCAACGCGTTGCTTGCAGTGGTCTTTGTGGAGAGCGGTAGAGTCGATGAGGCACGCAATGCGGCAGCCGCGATATTGAAACTAAGTCCAGACATTTCCGCCAAGGGACTAGCCGACCACTTGTATGTTGGGGGGCGCTTCAAAGATTCGTTGCGACAACGCATGGAAATAGCCCTAGTTGAGGCCGGTATTCCTGAGGACCCACCCCTGTCGCTTCCCGACAAACCTTCCATCGCTGTGTTGCCGTTCACGAACATGAGCGACGATTCGGAGCAGGAGTATTTTGCCGATGGCATGACAGATGACTTGATAACGGACCTATCGAAGATATCGGGCCTGTTCGTCATCGCCCGTCACTCTAGCTTTGCGTATAAGGGCAAGTCACCAGATGCGAGCCAGGTTTCCCGCGAACTGGGCGTGAAGTATGTGCTCGAAGGCAGCGTGCGCCGCGCCGGCGACGACATCCGCGTGAACGCGCAGCTTATCGATGCGACCACGGGTGGTCATCTGTGGGCTGAACGGTTCGACCGACGTTACGTCGATATCTTTGCGCTTCAGGATGAAATTGTCGGCCGTATTGTGTCGGCGTTTACTCTCCAGCTTACCCCAGCGGAACAAAATCAAATCGGTCGGAAGCCGACCGATAACCTCGAGGCGTACGAGCACTATCTGCGAGCCGAACAAGGATTTCATAGCGACAGGTTGGCTGGACTCAGCATTGCAATGCGGGAGTATGAAACGGCGGTTGCACTGGACCCAAACTTTGCCGAGGCATACGCGGGACATGCGCGTGCGGCTGTCGAATACCTACGAATTGTTGAACCCATAGTAATACCGGCCAACAAGGCTCACGAACTCGCTTATGAATCGGTTTCCAGAGCCTTGGCACTGGACCCTGATTTATCGCGGGCACACTCGGTATTGAGCATGCTGCATACGTTCAATGGCGAGCATGAAGAAGCGGTCGAATCGGCAACCAGGGCTGTTTCTCTTAATCCCAACAGCGCGGAAGCGTATTCGAACCTAGCACTTGTGCTGATGTACGCTGGGCAGATTCCGGAGGCGGTCCAGGCGCTAGAAACCGCCCTTCGACTCAGCCCTAACCCCTCTATCCGCCTCCTGCGTGTCGAGGGCCAAGTGCTGTTCATGAGTCGTCAATATGAGCGTGCACTGGACGCGCTCACAAGAGTTCAGGAATCTCAGGGACGTACTACTGCGCCCACCCGGGGGAGCTGGATCACAGCTGAGGCACCGCTGTTCCGTGCGATGGCTTACGCTCAGCTTGATCGCCTAGACGAGGCGCGAAAGGTTTTGGATGACCGTTTTCGTCGAACCGAGTGGATAAATGTCGAGTATCTGAAGCATCTATGGTCGGACTATAAACGGCCAGAGGACCTTGAACATCTATTGAGCGCGTTGCGGAGGGCGGGCTTATCGGAATTGCCGCCAGGCTATGAGCTCATCACGGGGGATCGCCTTGAAGGCGCCGAGATTGCAGACTTACTATTTGGATATGTTTGGGTTGGGCGAAGCCAGAACAATTACGAAACGTTCACACAAAGTACCAGCACGGGCGGAGAGGTTGTGTATCGGCAATTTGGACGTACCTGGCCGGGTAGAGTTTTCGTCAAGAACAATACGCTGTGCTATCAGATACCTGGGCTTCTACTGGGGCGAAGGTTCTGCGGTTATGTGTATAGGAACCCGGAGGGAACACCTGAGAATAAGAACGAGTACATTGCCGTGGATGTTTTCGACGTTCACCATTTCTCCCCGAGATCTTAGTTTAGTATCTGAGAGCAATCGCTCAGCTTCGCAGCCGATCCACTTCGGTTGAGCTCTTATGTCATTTATCCGCCGACTCGTTGATCCGCAAAGGTTTCCAGACCAGACACTCGCGCATTTGTACTTCGAGCGAACGATGAGGATCGTGGCAGCTGATCGATATCTATGCCTGAATGACTGCTTTCAGTATGCAACCTATCGTTCGTTGGTATTTGACGAATGACCCTTCCTGGCCGCAAGTTGTCCTTAGCTTTGAGCTGATTCGTAGGATTTGAGCGACTGCTTCCCGCTCCGAAGCGGGCCATGGTGTTAGCCAACACTAACAGACGGCTGACGACCCAAACCTGCCTTCTTTCCCTTGCAAAGTACCCGGCGGCCTTTTTTGGGATATCGCGCTCATCCTTGACGCGCCGAAGTTCTGCTCGAAGCTTTAGATTTCTCGCTTTGAATCGATCAGTTCTTCGTCTTTCAATGAGTTGGTATCCGGACTAACGGCTTTCACCCACTTGTATAGGCCGTTTGAAGACACACGGAGTCGTTGCGAAGCTTCGCTGACCGAATAGCGGCGATCAATACCGGTCCGTCTTTAAATTCTGGTGAATATCGTTGGTTGCTCATACATTCCTCCGCCGGACTTATTCTAGCCAGAGAAGTGTCCGTCGGGCTGGGAGAAGTCCACCCTAGGGCTGGCAACGTCTGGCAACGTTCAGGGAGTCGGTGCGCGCGCCGGAAAGCGTTGTCCGGTTACTCGGTGAGTGGATGGGGCAGTCTTGGCTGCTCTGACTAACCATTGTGGGTCCATTTTTAGGAGAGAGGCATGATTTCAAGACGTCGCTTTATGCAAGCCGGTGCGGTCACCGGAACAGGATTGTTGTTGCCCTGGCGGTTTGGTATGCGTTTTGCCAGGGCTGATACCCAGGGGCCGGGGCTGAGTAATCCGACGCTGCAGCCAAAGTTCACGGAAACAGTGCCGAACGCACTCGATCCAAGCTTCATCTACGACACGAGCAAGGGCAAAATCAAGGTCGCCGTCGACGAGACGGTGCAGATGACCGGACTCGTGGGCCCCGATGGCGTCACGCCCGTTCCAACTACGGTCTGGGGCTACGGCAGTGACAAGTTCTACACCTGGCCGGGGCGCACCTTCCAGGTGGGTAACACCGAATCGCTGGAGGTCAAGTGGGAGAATCGTCTCCCCAAGAAAACGCAGTATCTAATTACCGGCAAAGATAATACCAGCCTCGGCTTCGACGATTACACCGGGCGTTCTGTGATCGACACGAGTTTGCATTGGGCCTACAGCCTGGAAGGCTTCGAAGATTTGTCCATCGACAAAGACGGCAACCCGATCGTCGTACACGTCCACGGTAGCCACAGTGATTTCCAGTTTGACGGCAACCCAGAGTTCTTTTTCGGTCCGGACTTTGGGGGGGCGGCGCGCGGGCCGCAATGGGTGGCGAAAAAGTATGTTTACGACGGCAGCCAACCAAGCGCCGGTATGCTCTGGTACCACGACCATGCTCTGGGTATTACCCGGCTGAACGTTTATGCGGGCATGGCTGGCTTCTTCGTCGTTCGCGACGGTGACGACACCGGTCTCTTAGGCAATCCGCTGGACCTTCCAGTGTTCCCCTACGAGGCAGCGTTCGCCATCCAGGACCGCATGTTCAAGGACAACGGAGAACTGTTCTATCCGGCATTCCCGGGCGACCCGTTCTACACAGACTTTATTACCGGCGAAGGGGCGGTGCTGCCCGATCCACCGTTCATCGGCGGCGGGCCGACGGCGCTTGCTGAGTTCTTCGGCGACCACATGGTGGTCAACGGCAAGATCTGGCCGAAGATGGACGTGGAGCCGCGCAACTACCGCCTGCGGCTCTTGAACGGCTGCGACAGCCGGTTCCTGGCGGTGCAGTTCGTCGAGGTGCCGGCGGATGCCACGGACTTCACCAACGCCACTGACCCGCTGGACTTCACCGTCATCGGCAGCGACCAGGGTCTGGCCTCCAGCCCGACCACGCTTGACACGCTACTGATCGAGCCCGGCTCCCGCTACGACATTATCTTCGACTTCAAGACCGTGGCATCCAGTAACCGGGTCATCATGAAGAATATCGGGGGTGATGAGCCGTTTGGGGGCGACATCCCCGGTCCCCAGGTCTTTGGCGAAACCGATCGCATCATGGCCTTCGATGTCGTGCTTAGTTTTGACACTGCCGTGCCCGATGAAAGCCCCACAGGCATCAATTTTGGCCCAGACATCCCAGCAGCGCCGACGCGAGTCCGCAAAGTGGCGCTGTTCGAGGGCACGGACGAGTTTGGCAGGCTCCAGCCGCTGCTTGGCACGGCCGAGCCGGCGACCGACTACTTAGGCGCTCCGATCAACTGGCCCAATACGCCGGAGTACACTAACGCTGGTCTGATCGGTCAGATGGAAGGGACCATCGCGTGGCACAGCCCGACAACCGAAAATCCGGCGCTCGACACCACCGAAGAATGGGAAATCTGGAATGTCTCCGGCGACGCCCACCCGATCCATCTGCACTTAGTGAACTTCGAGATCCTCGGTCGACAGGAGATCATGTGGGACGGTGCCACGAATGAGGATGACCGCGTCCTTGACCCGGACGGTATCACCGCACCGGCGCCCAATGGTGACGGCACTTACCTCGTCACCCAACCGGTGGTGCAGCACAATGGGCTGTTGGGTAATGGGTTCAAAATCGTGAGCCTCACCTACGGCCCCGTGGTGCCGCAGCCGGCCGGGTATGTCGAGAACGCGCCCAAGGACATGGTGACGGCGCTGCCCGGCCAGATCACCCGGATCAAGGCGACCTTCGACAAGCCGGGGCGTTATGTCTGGCACTGCCACATCCTCTCGCACGAGGACCACGAGATGATGCGAGTGCTGTTCGTAGGACCGGGGGCCTAACGTCTCCCGGAGTCCGTGGCCTACAAGAGGGCCGCCTGCGGGCGGCCCTCCTTCGATTCAAGTGAAGACGGGCTATCCGGCTCAGGCGGCACCGCAAAGCCGGGCCAGTCTTTCCTGATCCTGCTCTACCGACGGCATTGTCGCACCGAGCGATGAACTTACTTAGTTGATAGGGGCTCGCCGGTGATGGGTGGCGCACAGCCGCATGTTGGACGTCCACCTTCGTGAGGGTACAAGCGCGCTAACGAATGGCCGGTCTTAGGACCTGGCCGGTTTGCGACAGATGCGAAGCGATTTTTAGGCGGTTTGAGCGTCCGCTTTGGCCATCTGATACTGTCTGTCAGATCAGATGCTGACCGTTACAGCTAATAGCGCCTCGCATCGTTGAAGGGGCACTTCTCGATGGGTTTTTTGACTCGCCAGAGAACACATTCTACGGCGTACCCGTCCATGACGCTGGTGCCTGTGGATCAGGTGCCCGGATTGTGTTGAGCAACGATTGATGTTGTGATTGTCGCGTATGTCATCACAGTCGCTGATCTGCATTTCGATATTCCTCATCGTGGCGGTGCTGGGGGCAGCGCCCGCGCTACCAGCGAACATCAAGACCTACGCGTTCGTCAACGACGACGGCACCTTGACCATGCGCGGCAAGGTCATCCGACTGTATGGCATTCACATCCCACAGACGTCCAGGACCTGCAAGACCCAGTTCCGCCCGCCCCAGTGCGGCTCGCGTGCGCTGCACGCGCTCGAGTTCAAGCTTAGCTCTGGGTGGCCGGACTGCGAGCTGAGAGAAACAAACGAGGATCGAAGCATCACCGCGTTGTGCCACGTCAAGGGCACCGACTTGAGCGCCTACCTGCTCGAGCGGGGCTGGGCCGTCGCTCTGCCGGACGCACCAATCGAGTACCAGGCACTGGAGAAGATCGCTCGCTCGCGAGGCACCGGGGTCTGGGGATTCGCCATTGGCGAGTAGTCCTCGGGATAGGGATAGCGCTTTACAAGATCCGGTGCCGCATATCCGCCGGCTTGCCGCCAACGGCTCAGGCGTTTAGCCAGGACAGCTCGATCGTGGCCCTTTATGCGGCACAGGGCGATACCGATGAGTGGGGCGGTGAAATCTGCGCTCGCTCGATTACAAAAGTTATAGGGAGCGTATCGGCGGTTGACGAATATTAGTGTGGGGCTTGTGATAGGAACGAAATGTTGATACATCCCTGCCGTATCTTGCTAATTCGCCTGGTTTTAAATGAGAAGATCGCAACCTCAAAAGCCAGAACGACTAACCAGTTAATATAGCTTCATGTACCAGACTCTTAATCAGGTTGCTCGCAGGTTCGATTCCTGCACGGCGCATGACCCACTGGCCAGATAATGCTTTGATCATTTGCGGCCAGATCGACTCTGGGTCCGCGCTGAAAATCTTCTCTGCATCGCCTGACACTACAAACCAATCTCCACGCTCGATTTCGTAAGTTAACTGACCTGGAGCCCATCCGGCATAGCCGACGTAGGCATGGAACATATCTTCAGAGTCATCATCTCTGCGTAGCAAACGCTCGAGCACGCTGGAGCTGGAACTCAAATAGATATCGTCAAAAACATGCATGGCTTGTTCCGGTGCTAAAGGCGACCTGACGCGTAGGAGCAAAACGATGCCATCGGGGGAAACAGGTCCTCCGAAGTAGACCACGTCGTCCCTGGACCCCATTTCTTTCGTCTTCGGCACCAGTCGCGTGAGTGACAGATCGCTGGGGCGATTGATAATGATACCGACACTGCCTTGTCCGCCGTGCTCGACCACGAGGATTACCGTTTGGGAAAAGGTTGAGCTGTCTAGGTGAGTGTTTGCGACTAGGAAGACGCCGCTGCCAACGGCAACTTTGTTGGGAATCAGTGTGTGTGGGCCAAATATCTCATTCGTCGCAGTAAAGTCGCGATCATTTACTACGGATGCCGACCCCGTTGGCGACCAAACTGGACTAATGGCGGCGATCAGCAAGATTGCCAATATCAAGACGAGAGCCGTCCGGAACGTTGATTTCACAAGACCTTGCAAGCGCATTCGGTTAAGTGTCACGACCTAGTATATTCGCATCCCGTCAATCTCTACACAGTCAGGGGGACTACGATCAGCACCCGTATATCTAGTTGCAGGCTGCCGTCTGCCCGAAATCAGCACCTCTATAAGAAGGCGCAGACAGAACATGTTCTCTCAGTTCGCTAATCGACAGTCTAGGAAGTTGACCAGGTTCGTTATTATTTCCAGTCGATCAGTTCGCCGACATCATTTGCGAAGTAGAAGAGAATCGTCAGCGTGTTGAGATCATCGTGCGAGAAGCTGAAGCAGCTAGGAAGCGCAGGCGCTCGCAGGTTCGATTCCTGCGTAACGACAGGTGTTACTCAAGCGGTGAGAAGGACCTTTTGGGTAATTAGCGGTCCCTGCATCCAGGGGCGAAATGGTGTTGGTTGGATGGAGTTTTTTGTGACGGCCGTTTCCAAGTCGCCTCCTGGTGATCCAGAAAGCGTTATTCGTCCGACGACTGAAACATCTACTTTCGGCTCGTTGGTTGGATTTTTGAAGCGAGCCCAAATGCGTCCAATATCAACGCAATTGTCATTTGATTACCTGGTTCTTGAGGCAAGTCTTGCACCGGCACCTAGCGCCTGAAGCTTTTTCAATGCCAGATCACGGGGCAATGGTGCCATGCCACAATTGGTGCATGGCAGAATTTGTTCGGCAGCGACATGTTTTCCGGCTTCACGAATGACCGCTGCCACCTGTTCCGGCGTTTCTGCCTCAAAACTGGCCACATCGATCACACCGACCATCACCTCCTTGTCCTTGAGCAATCCGATCAGTGACATTGGCACCTTGGAATTCGCGCATTCCAACGAAACCTGACCGATCCGGCTGTCATTAATAGCGGGAAATATCTCTTCGTACTGGCGCCATTCCGAGCCTAGTGAAGCCTTCCAGTCGATATTTTGCTGGATACCATATCCATAGCAGATATGCACAGCGGTCTTGCACGAAAGTCCTTCGATCGCCTTGTGTAGGGCGGCGATACCCCATTCCTTGACATCGTTCGTGAATACATTAAAGGCGGGTTCATCAAACTGTATCAGATCAACCCCGAGTGCCTCCAGTTCGCGGGCTTCCTGGTTTAGCAATGCAGCGAACACCATGGCCATATCGGCACGACGGCCATAATGTTCATCGGCAATGGTGTCACAAATGGTCATCGGCCCTGGCAGTGTAAATTTGAGCCCTTTTTTTGTATGGGCACGGGTAAACACAACTTCATCGCTGTGGATTTTGCACTGGCGAGACAGCGGTCCGGTTACAGTGGGCACTTCAGCATCGTATCGATTGTCCCGAATACCCATGGTTGTCATCTTGTTCCAGTTTACTCCGTCAATGTACTTAAGAAATCCGTGTACAAAATGCTCACGAAACTGTTCACCATTGGTGACGATATCAATACCGGCTGCTTCCTGTTCACTCATCCAGACCAGAGCGGCATCCATTTTACCCCGCTCAAGATCCTGACCTTCGAGCAGCCAGGGCGCCCATAACTTTTCCGGTTCTGCCAGCCAGTTGGGTTTCGGTAAGCTACCCGCAATTGTTGTCTGATACATTCGTTGTTTGCCGTATGTCTGAATATAGCCAGTAGTATAACTAATAACTAAGACCACAAGCCCGATACTATCAGGCAACTGTTCAACTAACTGGCCAATTGATTTACCAGGTTAAACCAAAGTTCCGGCCCTAGCGCTCATACAATAAATCAAAACACACCAATATGCGGGTCTAACAGGCCGACTTCAGACAAAATAATCGCGCAACTGTCTGAAATGTAGGGACAGTAGATCTGACTTTTGATCAGCTGATCGCAGGTAGATTCCTGCACCGCCCATCAGTCCAAAATCGGGTGCGTACATCAGTGTGACAAAATTGTGACACACTCCAGTCTAAATCCGTCCATTTGAGTCACTTTCAGTCACGTTTGCGTGGGATCGGCGTACGTAACTTATTGATTAACTATGAACTTGACTCGGCATGGCCGCTTAGGAGGCGGCTGCTCTATCCGACTGAGCTACCGGGGCGTGACTAATATTCTGCCACATCTTGATGCCACGCCGCTTTTCGGATGCTATCGGCATGGTGATAAAGCAAACAACTGTAGACCTAGGCGGTAATGTGTCGCGTGTTTTCGTCTTATCGGATAATGTCGGTGTTAGCCGCAGTTTGGTTGGTGTGAGACTACAGCACGCGTTGCCCCCCAGAGGGCTTCAGAAGGTGGGTGATGGGCGACGCCATACCTTAGTAATAGTTAAGACCTAGAAGAGGGGGGTGACTATGAAGCGGAGGACCTTCATTAAGTTTATCGGCGCATTTGGATTAGGACCCTTGGTGGGTAAGCTGGGCTCACTGAGTCCATCGGCGGGGAGTACTAAGATTGAATGGATAGGCGTTGGCTGCTCCGGAGAAGTGACGCTGGACCACGGCTCTTCTGAGGACGAAATGGAGCGATTAGCGCAGCTCGCTTGTGGCGGTACCACATATGGGCGCTGGGTTGTCGATCGCGACCAGGCTATTCGAACGTTTTACCCGGCCCGACAGGACGACGGCAAGATCAGGGTCACGATGTCCTGAGTTGAAATGCGCAGGTCAGATAGCTTGTTCGCCTGAAGACGTACCTACGCATGATTTTGTAGGCACCTTCGTAGGTACGCCTTTAGGCGTCCACCGACGCTTCTAGGTGCGGCAATGTGAATACCGCATTTCGCAGCAGGATGCTGCTCCTACGTGGGACATCATTCAAACGTAGGAGCACCTTCTAGGTGCGACATTCCTACCGGGTGGGACAATCAGTTGTTCGCCTGAAGACGAACCTACACATGATTTTGTAGGCACCTTCGTAGGTACGCCTTTAGGCGTACAGCGTTCGGTTTGTATCCTGCTTAGACAGCTTGTTCGCCTGAAGACGAACCTACAGGTCAGCGTGGTATAGTGACCAGGCTATTGACCCACAACCCTCAAAAGGAGGTCATCCATGGCATCAAGAGTTCGCAAAGTAAACTACTGCTATGCTAAGGCATCGAACCGTGCTGGCCAGGGAGTGAAGATGTTAGGTGCGCTTAAGGATGCCGGCGTAAACTTGGTTGCGTTTTCTGGATTTCCAATCAAAGCTGGAAAGGCGCAACTGGATTTTGTCAGCGACGAAATGGCTGCGGTGAGAAGGGTCGCGAAAAAAAATGGTTGGCGGTTGAGCGCGACCAAGAAGGGATTTCTAATTCAAGGCGATGATGACGTGGGAGTCGCTCACAGATATCTACAAAGGCTTGCTGACCAGAAGATTAATGTCACTGCGGCGGATGCGGTAGCGGCCGGTAAGGGTCGTTACGGAATGATACTGTGGGTGAAGCCAAAGGATTACAATCGCGCCGCGAGGGCCCTCAATGCAAAGTGACGGCGTGAGTAGCTCCGACACGATCTGAATATTATGGCGTCGGCTTAGTCGCAGGAGTAAACAGTTATATGGGGTGAGTGCCGATACGGTTATGGCGTCGGCTTCTCACTCCTAATCATCCGCGCTGATCAAGCTTGTGTTGCTATCTAGTCACAAACATCGAACATGAAAGACGTCCTCGAAAGGCACTTGAACCAGGAGGTTGGAATTAATTTGGAACGACCTTTTCGCGTCGAGTCCGCTCTTTTGATTAAGGTGGAAGATGATTACTTCACCATCCAGGATCATAAGAACGATTACATTCATCACTTTTCTTACGCGAGCATTGTGCAAGTTGTTGAGAACCCCGACGGCGTCGAAATTGGCGGACTATTCAGTCACAAGAAGCGGTTTCCCGTGGTCATCAAAGTGGGTCACTTGGTAGAACATATCCCAGCTTGATGGATATTCCACGCCAGTTTCATTGTTGAGATTGGGCGAAAAGCTCGATCGCATGTTGTACCGGGACGCCTAGGTTTGAGCCGCCAAATTCGGGCAGGATGGCGGTGTTAATTGCGATGACCTCACCGTTCAGCCCGAGAACCGGCCCACCGCTACCGCCTTGGGTGGTCTCGGCATCGTAGACAACGGCGTCGGCTGTCACCTGTCCGACAATACCGCGCGTTGCCAGCGGATTGATATGTCCTGCTTTGGCGAGGTGCCGCGCGACGGCCCAGAAATCTAAATCTTCCTGATCTGCCAGCTCATCCAAAAACGCTTTGCCAGCTCGAGCAAGAAGCGCCCTGATTCCGGTCGGGTAGCCAACGACAATCACCTCGTCTCCGGGTTGCGGTGCTTCAGGATCCAGGTTTAATGGTGTTCTAAGGCCGGTAACATCAGCGCAGCGCAATAGAGCCAGGTCAGCCGTATCGCTTGCGATCACTAGCTTTATATCGAAAGGCTCTTCGACGCCAGAGAGGTAACCAATGAGTCGACGAATTTTGGGGACTAAGCCGAGCGCCGTGATGTCCTTGTAGGTTTCGTTGTCCTCCCACGGCAGAGCCACATGCCGATTGGTGAGCAATAGGCCGTTCGGGTTAGCCAGGAACGCAGTGCCCGTGTAGTTAATCGCGACTTCCGGTCCCTCTCCTTCGAGGGTAACTGCGGGTCGACCTTGTGGGGTGCGCAGTGGCTGTCCAGTCGGTCCAATCAATAAGCGCAACGGCCGACCGCTTTCCGGATCGTTAAATCCGAAACTACCTTGCACAAATAGCGTTGACTGGGAGGCCACGGCAATGACACGTCGGGTTGCAGCGGAGCGGGCCTCCAGCGCCTCCACACGTTCGGCGGTCGCCGAGATTCCGCTCTCAAGCTCGGCGCGTAGCGCGGTAAGCTCCTCCCGATCGAAGGCCTCACTTTGAGTCCGTTCTATGAGTTCTACTAAACTGCTCACCCGGGCTTGTTCTTGTGCCAGGTGTTCTTCCAGGCTCAGACTATGGCGGGTGAGCAGTATTGTAGTCACCACCAGCATTGCCAGCAGGATCAACACCCCAACACGGAACCAGATGGTGGTCTGGGTTGAGAGTTCCTTGGCTAAGGTCCCAGAGAATACGGCGGCACGCCCCAGAAAACCTCGATGGTCACGGCGTGCACCGTCGACACAATCGGTGAATGCCTCTCTCACCGATTTATATATCTGTGTGCCGGGAGCATAGAGGCGATAACGCAACACCGGACCACCTCTGCCAATTTCCAACAAGTCGCCTGACTCCAGCACCCTGTTCTTAACCTCTTCACCGTTGACCCAGGCCTTGCGACCCTCAGCAACGGCCAGCTCGTAAGTCTCGCCGGCCGGGTGCAAGATGGCATAACAGTCCGGGCGACTTGGTTGGTCTGGTGAGACTATCGCGACGCTCCCCTGAGCTGTGGGTTCGATGCGCAAGGTCTCGCCAGAGAGGCGCTCGGTGGTGCCTCTACGGCTTCCCGAGATATGCACCAGTACCGGAATGCGAGCACGCTTGGAAAGTTCTTGATCTAATTCTGCGGCTGTCTCGTCCACGATCGTATCAGGCATCTGTTGTGGATAGTGTACTCTCATTCATTGGGATCTGGCGCAACGTCTACGGGACTCCTTGTTTAGATCACTATTTCAGAGCGGATTTCACACGGAGAAATAAATACGCATCATTGCGAGGTCTTTTTGTCGCGCTCACCGCGGCGCGACCGTAAGTACTGCTTTGCGTACAGAAAATGAGTCATTACCTGAGAACACCAGATATAAAGTGTGCCCGTCAGTGCTAATCCATTTGCTAGGTATGTGCTGTGATTCACCGGGATCCACGTCCCATTTATGGGTGAAGAATACCGTGGTCCAGGGGCCCCAGGGAGTGGGGGCGTCATAGATTCCGAAGTGGTCAACTCCGCCCGCTCGTGCACGACTGCGCAACGTGAGCAAGTAGCGATTAAGAGGTGCATTGAAGGTCACATCCAGTCGATTAACTCCGCCGGGAAAACGAAATACCGCACCGCGATGCTCAACCCGATTGGTCCATATTGCTTTGCCGTTTGCATCAACTCGGACGAAAAATTCGTATGCGTCGTTTTCCGCGACTTTGTGTCGAGGAACTCTCGCCAAAACCGCGGTATCCGTTTCCCGATAAGCGCTGGGTGTGTCCGGTGAATATGTATAGACATATTGGTCGCGGGCGTCAGAATAATTCATCCCGAAGTTGAGAAACGCACAATAGCCGAACTCGGCGAACTTCCACGTACTCCATTGCCACGATTGCGCGTTGTCCTCGGACCAGGCGAGTTGACATTGGCGGCCATTTTGATCTGCGTTTCGCGTCCACATGTAGAGCACGCCGTCTACCATCAACAATCCACTCGCTTTTTTGCCAGCCTTACCGTCCCCTTTTTGTTCCCCGCTTGGGGAAGAAATATTCTCGCCAACAAAGCTGTGTGCAGGACCCTGAATCCGGGCTAGACCCAAGCTCAGTTTCCTATTATTTCTGGTCTCAAATCCCCAACCGTCTCCAAAAGCGGTGTAAAGGGCACCGTCGTCAACCCAGGTCAGCGGCCAGTTGTCGCTGCCAGGTGCCTTCGTAATGGTGATCACACCCCACTCTATACCGGTGATGACTGAGCTTCGTGGATAAGGCGCCTGGGCGAGTGCGGGCAGCGTCATACAGAAAAGCAGTATTGCACAAACCAAGGCACTAAGCGGTTTCGGATGACACCATTGGTGGAGCGGCCTGAGGTGTTTTAGAAGACGGTGTATCACCTGCAGCGACTTAACAGACTCGGGCCGCTCCCCTGTGCCGTTCTTGATATGATGCATTTTATGGAGTCACCGCGCGCTATCTGGGAGAATAACATTGACCGTCACGGTAACGACGCCGGGAGGCTTCTAAGGAGCGCACCATGGAAATCGTAAGCGAACTGTTAGATTCAAAGGGCCATGATGTTTGGACTACAGTGCCGGATTCCACTGTGTACGATGCTATCAAACTAATGGCGGAAAAAGAGATCGGTGCTTTACCTGTGGTGGATCAGGGTCACCTGGTCGGTATTGTTTCAGAACGGGACTATGCGCGCAAAATTATTCTACAAGGTAAGTCCTCAAAGAACGCCATGGTTCGTGAGATCATGACTCTACGAGTCATCTATACACAGCCGGACCAAAGAATCGAGGACTGTATGGCGATCATGAATGAAAACAGAATTCGCCACATGCCCGTTGTCGATGCCGACAAACTAGTTGGTATTTTGTCACTCGGGGATCTGGTGAATGTCATCATTGAGCAGCAGCAGCTGATGATAGAAGAGCTTGAAACATTTATAGTAGGATGATGGGGCCTTGATTCGGATGTAAGTGCTTTGAGACAGAGCTTCGTATCTTCTTCGAGCACCTCATTGTAGGGCTCTGAACCTTAGTCAAACCGTAGCCCGCACCATTTGGTAATCGCCAAGGGTTCGATGCAGTAACTAGTACTTCTGAATATTCAAAAAAACCGTCTGGACTAGGAAGAATCGTAACTCGGTAGCGGAGGCTACCGAGGTCATGTTTCGGGTTATGCTACACCATTCTTGACCTTTTCCTTGCGGAGGACAACGTGCGCGAGTGTGATTTTCTCATTATCGGTGCTGGCATCGCAGGGGCGTCGGCTGCTTATCATTTGTGCAAGAAAGGTTCAGTAATTATTCTAGAGCGTGAGCATCAGCCCGGGTATCACTCCACAGGTCGTTCAGCGGCAGTATTCACCGAGAACTATGGGCCACGGTTGATGCGGGTAATGTCTAAAGTGAGCGGTCCTTTTTTCCGTGATCCGCCACCGGGGTTCACAGATGTGCCGTTGTTACATACTCTAGGTGTATTGTTTGTGGCAAACGCTGACCAAGTTCAATCTCTAGAAAGTCTTGTAGCAGAGTTGGCTGAGCTTTCAGACACCATTCACAGTGTGGATACGAACAAGATCTCTGAGCTTGCGCCCGCACTGAGGCAGGATTATGTTGCGACCGCTGCCTACGATCCCTCCACTATGGACATGGACGTGAATTCCATTCACACCGGTTACTTGCGAAGTGCGCGAGCTCATGGTCTGGAAGTTGTCAACAACGCTGAGGTGAGTGCCCTTGAGTATGTTAATGGCAAGTGGCTAGCGACAACCCCGGTGGGACAATACGCCGCGCCTGTTGTTATCAATGCGGCGGGCGCGTGGGCGGACGTGATCGCGGAAATGGCGGGGGCGCGTCCAATCGGGCTTGTGCCCAAAAGACGAACGGCTATTGTGTTCGATCCACCAGCGGGAGTTGATGTCAAACGGTGGACTGCCGTGGTCGATTGCCAAGAACAATGGTATTACAAACCGGACGCAGGACAAGTGCTGGCGTCTCCGGCGGACGAAACACCAGTAGCACCTCAAGACATCCAACCGGAAGAGTTGGACATAGCAGTGTTAGTAGACCGGATCCAGGTCGTCACTACCATGGAGATCAAACGCATCAATCGATCGTGGGCCGGCTTGCGCAGTTTTGTCGACGACAAATGTCCAGTAGTGGGATTTGCACCGGATGTCGAAGGGATCTTCTGGTTGGCAGGGCAGGGAGGCTATGGCATCCAAACGTCCTATGCCCTGGGACTGACCGCCGCGTCACTACTTCAAGGTGATGGTGTTCCGCGAGCAGTCGCGGCATTTAACGTCAGCGAAGCTGATCTTGGGCCGCAACGTTTGTGGCGCTAAGGCAAGAGCAATAGCATCAAGCTAGAAGGAGTAGTGCAATCGCTATCAAGTTAAAGTCAATGCCACAAATCATTTTACATCACTATCCGCAATCGCCGGTCTCTGAGAAAGTTCGAGTGGTACTCGGTATGAAGAGGCTTAATTGGCATTCTGTTGAAATCCCGCGTCTACCGCCCAAGCCCGATTTGATACCACTGACGGGAGGTTATCGTAGGACACCTGTCATGCAGATCGGAGCAGATATTTACTGCGACAGTCAGTGCATCATTCGTGAGATCGAGAGACGGATTCCATCCCCAACGCTTTATCCCGATGGTGCTGCGGGTTTGCCCTGGGGACTTGGCCGTTGGACTGACGGGCCATTATTTACTGTTTCCATTGCAGTTGTGCTTGGTGCACAAGCTGACGAGTTGCCGCAGGAATTTGCTGCCGACCGAGGCCGACTCTATTTTGGGCCAAATTATGATCTACACGCGCTACAGCAAGATCTTCCCCACTTGCTTGCCCAGCTTCGTGCCCAGCTTGGGTGGATAGAACAGCAGTTGGCCGACGGACGATCATTCATGCTCGGTGAGAAGCCAGGCCTCCCGGACGTGATTTGTTATTACTTGATCTGGTTTATTCGAGGTCGATATGGTCAAGGACCGGAACTTCTCAGAGAGTTTCCCCAACTTGTGGCGTGGGAACAGAGGGTGCGAGACATGGGCCACGGACAACCTCAGGACATGAGCGCCGGCGACGCACTTGCTGTGGCGTTTGCAGCGACGTCGGATACACCGGTTACAGGTGACCCACGTGACCCCTCAGGCTTGAAGCCCGGGATGCAGATCAAACTAACACCGGACGGCGATGGCGGTGATCCGTCCGTCGAAGGCGATGTTGTCAAGGTGAGTACGGATGAAATTGCCATACGTCGAAGTAATGAACGTGTTGGAGAGGTAGTTATCCATTTTCCGCGTGTTGGTTATCGCGTCGCCCCGAGTGTGAGTTTCGACCAAACGGAGTCGAATGGTTCAAACTAAAGGTTCTGGCTGAGCTCTGGGTCTGGCAACTTGCCGCGATCTGGGTGGCGGTAGACATAAGAATAGGTGTGCATGTTCTCGGTCCAGTAACCACACTTGGTCGGCGGATAGCGTGGTGGGTTGTCTGGACCGCAGCAATGTTCCAGACATTTGACTACCGTCTCATAGTTAGTACCAAAGAAAAAAGGAAAAGAATAGCGCTTTCGATCGCTGCGGTTAATCACGCGGTGTGGTGTTGACACAAACAAGTCGTTGGTCCAGCGCTGCAGCATATCTCCGATGTTGATGATAAACGTATCGGCAATGGGAGGCGCTTCGATCCAGATACCAGCTGGATTTTGTACCTGTAAACCCGATTGCTTCTGCCAGAGAATGGTAAAGCACTCATAATCAGTGTGTGCACCGACGCCCAGTGAGCCACTCGCGCTCGGTCTGTGTTTTGTTGTCGGATAATGAATTAGCCTCAGTTGGGCCATTGGCTTGCTGATTTCCTTATCATAAAAAGTCTCAGGTAGATCAAGTGTGAGCGCGAATAATCGAAATAATGTGCGCCCAAGAGCGAGCATATGCTCAAAGTAGCTATACACGTCTTGTTCGAATTCCGGCAACTCCGTCGGCCAAACATTCGGACCGTAGATGGGGCTGCCTGCCACGTAGTCTGGGTCGTCCTCTGGTAGTTCAAGCGCCACTTCGAAAGCTTCTTGCATATCGGGTTCTGCATCCGGATCCGCACAAAGCGCGCCCACAGGGACATAGCCACGATGGCGCCTGAGCTTGCCGATGTCGTAGACGAGCTTTGTTTCCAGAGGCAATCGAAAAAAGCGCTCTGTTTCCAGCAGCAACGTGTTAATGGCATTGGTGGGTACGCGGTGGTTTTTTATATAAAAGAATCCGATGTTGCGGCAAATCTCTCGGACCGATTCGACCAGACGCGTCAGCGCCTCGCTGTTAGGTTCAAACAGCGGGGTAAGGTCGACGATCGGGATCTCATCAAAGTTGAGTCGTGCGGCGCTAAGCACATCGCGATTTGCGACCGTTGTTGGTCTCCACATTTGCGTCGCCCTACGGGGGTAGGAGAACAGTGGCTTCCGCGGTTGAGTGCACGCGACAAATGAATTGTGGGTCAAGCTTGATTTTTCGCAGAAGATTCACGACCCTGAATTGCGTATCGACCGTAGTCTGATCGGCGACTCGACAAACGGCCGGTCCTTGCAGGCACGCTAGCGCCGTCTGCGTCCTCGAGAGGCGTTGGGGTCCTCATATCGAACGCGTAACGACTTCCCACTGAAGGTCTTGCCATCCAGCGCCGCCATCGCTGCCCGTGCCTCATGTCCTTCCATTTCGATGAAACCGAAGCCGCGACACTTGCCGGTAAAAACATCCTTGGTCAGTCGAATAGAACGCACGGTACCATATTGCGAAAACAGTTCAGTGACGGTCTCCTCGGAGGCATCGCTGCTTAAATTACCGACAAACAGTTTCTTCAAATGTGTAATCCTGAGCTAAGAAGAGGTTGATTCACCCTATGTTTAGGGCCGGAATCCCGTGGTGCGACTACGGGGTTCATGTCGTCCAAAGCGTGATTAGTTTTGGAGCGTTACGTTGGTCGCTTGAGGTCCTTTGGGACCTTTCTCGACGTTGAACTCCACCGTCTGACCTTCGGCCAATGTCTTGAAGCCGCTTCCTGAAATCGCTGAGAAGTGAACGAACACGTCGGCGCTTCCGTCTGAAGGTGAAATAAAACCGTAACCTTTGGATTCGTTAAACCACTTAACCGTACCTGTAGCCATGTAAATTACCTCAAGTAATAAAGTTTCTCGTGTTTAATTGCAAATCATGAAAGGAAATTTACAGTCGGGACCGAGAGGGAACTTGTGAAATGACCTAGATAAAATGCAATCGGTGTGAGTGTAACCTACGGCGACAAAAAACGCGAGTATCGAGCTTCCAGGAAACCGTGTACCTATGCTAGTCCCTCAGGGGGTGCAAAACGCTGATCGATCAGTATCCACGAATAGACTGACGCCTCATAAACTAAGGCTTAGCTTCCGGCCTTCATATATGGCATGTACCGCCCAGCGTGGGGCCACGCAGTCGCCAATAGTGTGTAGCTCAAACTCGGTGTCGGTCAATTCCTCGATAAGGGTTGTGTCTGCAATGTTCGGTGTCGCAAGAATCAGCCCGTCGCATTGCAGTTGAGATACTTCGCCATCCAGAAGATTTATGATGGTCGCACCATCACCATGCCACTCGCTCACGGCAGAGTCGGTGATGAACTTGACACCTAGTTGCTTGAGTCTGCGGCGCAGCGGAAAGTCGGCAGCGCTGCGCATAAGTTCTTTGCCAACGATTCCATCGGGGGTGAGTAATATGACTTCGTGACTCTGCTCTGCCAGATGCCAGGCGGTGCCACAACCACGCCAGTTACCTCCATCATCGACGACCAACACTTGCTTGCCAGGCCGACATGCTCGCGCCATTACTTCTTCCACAGACCACACATTGCCCTTCTCTGCACCGGGCAGGGTCTGCTGCTGCGGCCAAAAGCGCTGAAAGCCGGTCCCGGCCGGTAAGGATCCGGTAGCGATCACAACGATGTCCGCGCCGAAGTCGGTGACCTCCTGAGCCTCCATCGGTGTATTGAACATCACTGTCACTTGCTGTTTATGTAGCTGCTGTTCGTACCAATCGAGTAGATCTAAGATTTGCGCGCGTCTGGGTTGCGTGCCGGCAAGGCGAAATTGTCCGCCGAGTTGTGCCGAGGCTTCTGCAAGTGTCACTTGATGGCCGCGCTCAGCCGCAACCCGTGCTGCCTCAAGTCCCGCAGGTCCGCCTCCGACCAGCAAGATCCGTCGGGGTCGGTCCGCCGGAGTGAAACGGTCACCTCCCCATTGGAACTCGCGCCCGGCGGATGGATTGATGAGGCAAGAGATCCAGTAGTCACGGGAGCGCCGACCCCAGCACATTTGATTGCAGGAGATGCATGGGCGAATGTCTTCGGATCGACCTTCCATCGCCTTGGTCGCCATGTGAGGATCGGCGATTTGACCGCGTACAATACTCACCATGTCTGCTTGGCCAGATCCAATCACATAATCGGCGTTCTCCGGCGTGCGGATATGGGCTTCCGCCTGCACCCGTGCGTGCTCCACTACCTCGCTTAGTGCCTCAGCGAATGGCGCGCCAAGATTATCTTCATAGAGAAACGTGGGGATGAGTTTGTAAAAGTCGAAATAGCTCCCCGTGCCACAGGTTACATAGTCGATCAGGGTGCGCTGATCGTGCCATGCGATGACCTCTTGCAGCGACTCTAACGATAGTGCGACCTCGACATTGGGGTCACAGCTCACTGCCATGCCGATGATAAAGTCCTCGCCGACGTATTTGCGGAGTCGCTGAATAATTTCCGTTGAGAACCGTAGTCGATTTTCTAGCGATCCACCCCAACGGTCATCGCGCCGATTGGACCAAGGCGACCAGAATTGATCGATGAGAGCGTGATAGGCGGCGAACAACTCCACTCCGTCGAAGCCAGATTCCTTCGCGCGGCGCGCCGCTTGAGCAAAGCCTTCAATGACTTCTTCAATCTCAGATTCCGTCATCGCGTGGCTGCCATCGGAGTCGTGATACGACGGCAGGCCCGATGGAGACCAACTCGGTTCGAAGGAATTATCGAAATCACCATGCTGACCCACGTGGTAGATTTGATGAATCATCACCGTGTCGTACTCATGGCAAGCATCTGTGATGCGTCGAAAGTGCGGAATTACAGAGTCGTCACTGTGAAGGAAATTGCCACGTGTGAGTACGCCGGTGCGGTGCGCGGGGATCGGTTCGCAAACGATCATTGCGGCGCCGCCCCGAGCCCGCTCGGTGTAATAACCGAGATGCCGGTCGCTAGGCAATCCGCCTTCCGCCATATTCGCCGTGTGTGCACCAAAATTAAGCCGGTGCTTGAGAGTCTTATGGCGCAACGAAAGTGGCGTGAACAGATGTGGAAACGGCTGCGACATTGGCTCCTCCCGACTGCCGATCCTATGTTAGATGTAGGGGGCTGTCGAGCCGGTTCTGGGCGCCCCTATTGGCGCAAAATAGCATTGGCTGTGGCGCCTGGCACAGCGTCGTATTACTCAGCAAAAGGGCCAGTTCTTGGGATGACCAATATACACTGGTACGTGGAAACCGTGCGTCCAGCATGATGACACCTACCACTGGCGTATCGCGTGATTGGGTTGATGCACTCGTGAACCCTTTTGCGGGTCCCTGGTCGGACTCATTCGATCACAAAAAGTCGCGCAGGAGTCGAGTGAAGAAATTCGACCTGGTCTTCGCCAACGGCCATCGTTTCGATGAACATGGACATGCCGGCGGATTGTGGTAGGTAGAAATTGGCTTCGTAGTTGCACACCATCCCCGGCTCGAACACCTCGTCGCCGGGATCGGTATGTACATCGTAATACCACGGCCCCACCCAATCTGGTGGAAATGAAATACCGAGATCGTATCCACCGATCCAGCATTGGTCATCCCAAATATCCGCTTCGCGATAGTAACTCTCGATTTCTCTAAGTAAGCTTTGGACCGGCAATCCAGGGGTGATAATTCCTGCCACAAATGTTTTGGCCCCGGTGATCGTCTGCAGGTGCTCGGCGACATCGGAATGTGGCTCACCCATGGAAAACGTCCGTGCCATGTTTGAATGATAACGGTTATATACGCCGCACAGATCGATGTTCACGATATCGCCGGGCATGATCTTCTTGCGTGATGCGAGGGCGTGCATGCAGGCGCTTTTGCCGCCGGAAGACACCGGCATCGTGATAGATGGATTCTCCCCTCCCGCCTTGGCCATTGCGTTGACAATCTCTCCGTAGACATCAAGCTCGGTGACGCCGGGGCGAATAAAATCTAGTGCAGCCTTCATGCCAATATCGCCGATGCGTGCTGCAGTCTTGGTGTATGCAATCTCTTGGGCGGACTTGAGTTTGCGTACCTGGCCGACGATTTCAGTGGCGTCCACGACCTTGCAGCCGGCCTGTTCCAGTGCGGCTTGGAATTGCTCGCTGTAGCCACGGTTTGGACGGTAACTCCACATCTCTAGTCCCGCCGTGCCCTTAAGCCATCCGGCGTCTTTGAGATTGTTGATAATGAACTCCTGCAGTGAGTGCATTGGCTGAGAGCTTGAGCGGAAGATTCGCAGATCTGTCGATACGCTGGTGAATCCTGCCAGGATTTCTTCGTTCTCCACCTCAAAGTGCATGTAGTCATCTGAGTCGACTCTCACGGCGATGCCGCTCGCCGGCAACCAGGCTTTAGGGCCGAACGCCTGATACCGCTCC
>JAOTYS010000242.1 GCA_029861795.1 Gammaproteobacteria bacterium
TGGGATGATGTATGTCAGGAGCGTGACGAAGGGTTACTCACAATGAAGTATTCTAGCAACAGAGTTCAATAAGCTGATTTGGAGATCGATCAGATGCTGCGCAAAGTCGCACGTTCCCTAACGCCAAGACGATGGCACCTACATCGTTTGTTTGAGCAATATATCAATGATGTGCCTAATATGCGCGTCTTGAGTGGACCATTCGAGGGTATGCGTTATGGAAGGGAAAGTCATGGCAGCACCTATTTACCTAAGATTTTGGGAACCTATGAAAAGGAGCTCGCTGGCGAAATTGAAAGTGTCGTCTCAGATAATCCTGATTCAGTTATCATTCTGGGTGCCGCCGAAGGCTACTATGCGGTGGGTTTTGCACTTCGCCTATCGGAGTCAAAGATTATCGCGTTTGAGGCCTCTATGGATGCGAGAGTTTGGATAAATGAATTGGCGCTTATTAATGGCGTACACGAAAGAGTACAGATAAACGGAATTGTGGATTTTGCAGGTCTGCGGACAGCTTTGGATGAGAACACTAAGCGCAAATTCTTACTCGTAGATATCGAAGGGAGCGAAGCGATACTGTTGGATCCCCAGGTATTGCCAAAACTGCGGCATGCCCGAATTCTCGTAGAATTGCATGAGTTTCATATACAGGGGGTAAGGAACATACTTCGCGATCGATTCGATACTACACACTCCATTGATGAAATTTCGGCACGGTCTCGAAGAAATGACGACTTACCCATCACGTTAGGTGGTTGGCGACGGCGAGTGTTTAACGGTACTGCGCTGCAAGCCATGAATGAACGAAGGCCGCAAGGAATGTCGTGGTTAAGCCTGTCTCCGATAGAAGAGTCGGTCGTGGGGGATAGAGCAAATTGCCGTTGCTAAGCGGTCTGACCACTTACAAGCGATCCTATTCGGTGTTGAAGATGGTCATCTTCGAAGTTAGTTCGGTTCCAAGATTCACTAGGCGCTAACGTACTGCGACTTCTCACCATTGTCTACCAAAACAATCCTTTTTATCGTTCCCGGGGCATATCCGCTTGGCGGTATCGCGACCTGGCTGGACTACATTGTGCCGGGAGTCGAATGTGCGGGTTTTCACGCAGTTGTGGGTCTAGTCGATGGGGTTCATCATCAGGCTGACAAATATTTGTCGAGACACCCTTTTAGAAACCATGTCAAGATCAGAAATCAGACAGGTACTAAGGAAGGAAGAATCAGGAAGCTGCAAAGAGTTCTTGCCGATCAGCAAGCTGATCTGATTGTTGTTGTGAATATACCGGACACTTATCTTGCGGTGGAGCGGTTAGATAGCAAGTGGCAAACCAATGTAAAGGTTGTGATGACAATGCACGCCATACAACAGGACATGTTATGTGATATCAGGCGATACAAACACGTGATAGACGCCGTGGTGTGCACTAATAGGCTAGGATGTGCGTTGGCGATCGAGTACGCCGAAATGATTGAGGATGGAACGTACTATGCGCCCTATGGGGTGAGCGTGGGGTCTGAACCTTTAAAATCGAAGCCGAATGACATACTCCGTATCGTGTATTCAGGTCGCTTTGAGCCGGTTCAGAAGCGCGTCAGAGATATTCCGCGAATTTTGAACAAACTCAATTCGTTGAACTTTGGCTATGAGTTTGTGTTTGTCGGGGCTGGCGCAGAGGAAGAACATTTGAGGAACGCACTTAAAGGTCCCGCGTTTGGAAAGAAAGTCAAGTTTCTTGGAATACTTGCGCAGAAGGAACTCACGAAGCTATATCATAGGAGCGATATCTTGCTCGTAACGTCTGAGTGGGAAACTGGTCCTATGGTGGCGTGGGAAGCGATGGCTAATGGACTGGCACTCGTTTCTAGCGATTATGTTGGCTCAGGTCTAGAGCGCAGTCTAGTTAATGGTGAGAACGCATTGCTGTTCCCCGTGGGAGATGTAGAAAGAGCTGCTCACTGCCTTATCAGGCTAAGGTCTGCAAGCCTCTTTCGTCAAATAGCGAGCAACGGTTATCGCCTTGTAAGAAAAAGATATTCTGAACATCTATCCATTGAGCGGTGGTTGGATTCCTTTAACCGAATCCTTGAGAGGTCGAGCGAACGCAAGAGAGTGCAGGAGTCACGCCTGGAAGTAGCAGGTCGGCTGGACCGGCTGGTAGGGACGTCAAGCGCAGAGACTATACGATCCATGTTGAGGCGCAAATACATTCATGCTGAACCTGGAGGAGAGTGGCCGCATTCGCATAGTCGTAGCTCTGGAGACGAGACGTTTTTGGATTATGCACGGAGAGTTGACCGAGCCATTCAATCGGATGGAGTCGTTAGTATCGTGCACTGATGACGAATCCCCTTGTATCTGTCCTGGTGCCAGTATTTAACAATGAGGAATTCTTGCACACCTCAATACAATCCCTTACTAGCCAGTCACTAGAAGAATTTGAAGTGATCATAGCAGATGACAATAGCGGGGACGAAAGTATGGCCGTATCATCGAAATTAATCGGGAGCGATCCCAGATTCCGTTTTATTTTTGGTCAAATGCATTGTGGAATGACTCGTAATTGGAATCGAGCACTGCGGGAAGCTACCGGAAAGTATATTGCAAAGCTTGATGCTGATGACGCATTCGCACCGCGCACATTGGAGCTGTTGGTCAAGGAAATGGAACAGACTCCCGATACACGCGCTACCTTTTGTCGCACGGTGATCTGTGATGAAAATCTTGAACCAATGTCCTGTTATAGAGGAGATCAAGGATTCTTATTGCAAGGGCTGGATCCACTAAGTCATCATTTAGAATATGGGCACCGTTGGTATAAGATGTGCTTTGACGATATTCAGCTATGGCATTCGAACGCGCTTCTGTATAGAAAAGATTATTTGGTGGGACTTGGTGGATGGGACGAAAAATGGAGTTGCGCTGCCGATACGGACTTGATACTTCGTACGCTGGAGAAGAATGATAGCGTGGCTCATATTCCATATGCCGGTGTGAAATACCGAATACGAGAAGGCTCAGTTAGTAATACATTCCGCAAGAGAGGTTGGTTAGCAATTGAGGGTACCGTATTACATTTGCTTTCCTTGGTTCGTTACTCGCGCTCTGGTGGGCGTTTGGATTTTCATCTTCGAAAGGCATGGTGGCGGTTCTGGAAGAATTTCCAAGATCTGGTTTCATCTGACCAAGAAGAGATGTCTGGTTATCCAGATGCTATACGTTTACATCTAAGCGATGAAGTAAAGAACTCTGTCAGGCCACCGATGAGGGTATTGCTAGAGGGCATTGTGCGACAAAGGTTGTGGGAGTTAAAACAGGTAGGGCAATGAAGGGGTCGTTAGATGAGTAATGACCCTCAATCAAACGGAAACATCGTTCCTGGGCTGGTTAGTACAATAATCCCTGTATATAACAGACCTGTCTTGCTTGAGGAGACGGTCAATAGCGTTCTGGGACAATCTTACCGACCAATCGAAATCATCATTGTAGATGACGGATCCGAGGATAAAGAGACGCCTAAGCTCATCGAAGACTTTACCAGATGCCGACCTGATCTCATAAAAGCAGCGATACAAGATAATCAAGGGCCGGGTGCTGCTCGTGAAACCGGTCGAAAAATTGCCTCTGGTGAATTCATTCAATATCTTGATTCGGATGATTTGTTAGAACCGAAAAAATTTCAATACCAAGTAGAGCAACTGAGGAAGAATCCTCATTGTGGCGTTTCCTACTGCGTAACAAAACGTCCTTATTGTTCAACGCCGGATGAACCTTGGTTAAGAACAGGACAATCATTCCGCAGAATATTACCGGATTTCCTAATCAACCGGGGCTGGGCGACACTTTCACCGTTGTGGCGGAGAACCGCCTGTGATCAGATCGGTCCTTGGAAGAAATTTAGTGTTATGGAAGATTGGGAGTACGATTGTAGAGCAGGATTGTTGGGTATAGACGTAATACATTGCCCGGAACCATTGGCTGTTGTTAGAGATCATGGGGCATCTAGAGCGAGTGGTCTGGGTAGGGGTTTTGATCGAGTCATTACTCAAGATTATTTTCTTGCACACGAGTCAGTATTTTGCTTGTTGAAGCATTACGATATTGCACTTGGCAAAGAGTTTAGTCATTTGTTCGGTAGAAAGCTGTTTTGGATAGCAAGAATGTGTGCACGGCATGATTTAGTAAGAGAGGCGAGAATTGCGATTGAGATGGCCATAGAGATGTTACATCCAAAAACGACGTTCGATATAAGATTGTTCAAAATCGGTGTGAGTTTGTTTGGTTGGCAGACTGCAGCCCGAATTGCGGAAAACAGTCGAGAAAAGTTGCAGGCCATTCCATTTCGATTCAATTAAACTGCTTCATACCCTTGTTGCCGGAACAGCTAACAGTTGCGATCCCAACGTTCGAGCGAGGCGAGTATGTAATTGAAACTGTCAGAGAGTTGCAGCGGCAGACCCGACGAGCTGGAGAAATACTGGTTGTCGATCAAACAGCGCAGCATCCTCGACATGTAGACGGGCAATTGGAACAATGGCATGCGCGCGGCGACATTGTTTGGATTCGTTTGAGTAAACCATCTGTACCTATGGCGATGAATCAGGCGTTACTCCGCGCGAAGTATGCCACGGTGTTATTCCTGGACGATGACATCGTTCCGAGTGCGAGCCTCATAGAAGCACATACGACCAACTACGTACAAGATAGGGCATGGGCTGTCGTTGGACAGATATTACAACCGGGCCAATCGCCTGAGTTGGGGAATGTAGCGAGACCAAAGCGGCCCAAGAACCTATGGGAAGATCTGGATTTTCCGTTTAATGGTAATAGGAGGCAAGAGGTCGCAAACTGCATGGCAGGAAATTTCTCGGTGCGGAGAGATAGGGCACTCCAAGTCGGAGGATTTGATGAAAATTTTATTGGTGTCGCCTATCGTTTCGAAACTGAGTTTTGTCGTCGTTTGCTTCAGCAGGGAGGAACAGTCGTGTTTGAGCCGAAGGCCTCTATTCGGCATTTACAGGCCGCGAGTGGTGGATCTCGTGCTCGCGTCGATCAACCCCTTCGGAGTTCTCAACCTGACCACTCGGTCGGAGACTACTACTTCGCACTGCGCCAAGGTGTTGGAGTGGAGAAATATAGTTATACGGTTAATCGGATGTTCCGTTCTGTACGGACGACGTATCATCTCAAACATCCGTGGTGGATTCCGGTCAAGCTTGTAGGCGAATGTCGCGGGTTGTTGCTTGCGCGGCGAATGGCTAGACGAGGACCGTCCCTCTTGGTGAGCGACAACTGTCCAGTTTAGGCGATGGGCTTCGGGGCATGACTTGCCATAGTCATATCCCATCCCCACTCAACACCATCCCTATGTTCCCAGCCTTGATTGGAATTCCAGGGATCAGGACGAAGGCGTTTGATGCTAGTCGCTGTGGCGCCATAATTACACTGGGCAACCAAAATGAGAGGTATTCCGTTACGAGAACAAATGGAATTGCCACTGGTGGCTCGTGATTTGAGAGACAAATTGTAACCACAGGTTTTTTGAATCAGCAGAAGCTGCCATCGGTACCGCACGCCGCGGATGTGTTGCAGTGACATCAAGTCTTGACAATCACCCTTGTCAGTTGTCGAGTCATTGGTTATCGGTCACCCGATAGTTGCGTCCGATGGAGCCGGTTGTGTGGGTGCGAGTGATACTTCTCGTGCGGGTGTTAATGTAGTGATATATGCATGCGGCATAACTCGCGTTCTGGCGAACACGATTTGGCGACTGGAGGCAAGTGTGAGGCTAAGAAAAAAATGGCTCTAGCCTCCAGGAAAATTTCGATCACTCAGGACATTGGTGTTGCCGCAAGAACTGTAGTCGAACCCTTGTGTTGGATCCATAGAAGATGCCGTTCCCTATGGTATGACGTTGATGATAAGGTGGTCACTGAGTGTAGGGAATCACATGCTGGAAAGTTAACGTGAGGGTAGCAATTGCCTGTCCCGGATGTGGAGATTGGGGAAGCGTGGCATCGGTGGCTAGAAAACACGCTAAGGAAATCTCGAAGTATTATGACTGTGTGGTTTTTTCCGACGGCTTTCTAGACGCGAATTTAGGCGGGGCAGCAAAAGTAAAAGTCAATTCCCGTCATTTCAATTTCTTGCGCCGCTTTTGTCATGTCCCAAATGAGATCGCCTTCGCTGTATGTGTAAGGCGTCATGTGCTTAGTTACTTCGGAAAAAAACCCATCGATGTCCTATTGTGCCACGGTCATGTGTTAGCGGCGATAGTTGGCAGTGATATCCGGGTCCGACACGATATATCGTGTGGACTCGTCGTGCATGGCGATATCTTTGAGCGGCCTAAGAGGACCTACGATATAGCCTTGACGGTCCTCTATAAGTGGGCCACCCCAATCGCATACAAGAACTCTAACTTGGTTATGGTGCTGGCATCGTCTATGGTGGAAGGCGCCATCAGGAATGGTGCCGCTGCAGACCTTGTATATGTAATACCAAACGGAGTAGATCTTGAGGATATTGGGTTGGCTGATTCAAGAAGTTGGTCTCATGGTGGGGAGAATAAGCGGAAAGGGTTCCGACTGCTCTATGTTGGTCGCCTGGCCGTTGAAAAAGGTATAGACGTGCTAATCAGGAGCTGTGCTCTGTTACGTGATAGGAATATTCAGTTCTCCCTAGATGTAATAGGTGAGGGGCGCATGCGCCCCGATCTGGAGCGTCTTGTTAGCAGCTTTGAATTAGAAGACAGAATCCGCTTTCTAGGTCATTACCACAAGAGCAAGCTTGGGCCGCATTACTTAACAGCAGATCTTGTATGTGTTCCATCTAGAAGTGACACATTTCCAAGTGTCGTGCTAGAAAGTCTCGCTGCTGGCACGCCAGTACTAGCGTCAAACGTGGGTGGGATACCAAGTATAGTGAAACACAACTGGAATGGACTGCTGGTGCCCAGTGAGTCCCCAGAAGCCGTTGCGCGTGAGATATCAGATCTGATATCAAACGAACACCGACTTAATATCATGCAGCAGGCAGCGATAGCCAGTGTCGTCCCGAAATATACATGGGACAGAATTGGATTGAGAATTCGTGATGTGTTAGAGAAACTGCCGAACCGATCCGGGGTAGTCCCAAAGCTGCAGTAATGGCGTATTC
>JAOTYS010000243.1 GCA_029861795.1 Gammaproteobacteria bacterium
CCGCGGCAGCCAGTATACGAGCGATGATTTTCGCGAGGAGCTTGAGAAGCATGGGATTCAATGCAGTATGAGCGCCCGGGGCAACTGTTACGACAATGCGGTCATCGAGAGTTTCTTTGGGCTACTCAAGCGCGAGCGAGTCAATCGCGTACGCTACCGAACTCGAGACGAGGCTCGGGCCGATGTGTTCGATTACATCGAGTGCTTTTACAATCGAAAACGCCGCCACGGCTATCTCGGTAACATCAGCCCGGCAACTTTCGAGGAGCGGACAAGCGGTCTTTACCAAACCGTCCATTAAACCGGGGCAAAACCAATCTCCTCTATAGCGGACATACACGACGGCGTTGCAAAACCCAAATTCAATTAGTCTGTGCACTCAATTGAATTACTGCATCATACCCGTTGCAGATATTCGTTCTGAAGATTCTCTATCACAGGTGTCACCGCGCCTTTTTATTGTAACGGAACGACGTCTACTATGCAGAACTCGACAACTAACTGCAGACAAATGGACACGTGGTGAATACACAGATACTGTGGATAGCTCACGTGAGTGAATGGCAGGGGATACAACCAGTTTAGGAGCGCGATAAGTGACTGAAGACGATAAGGTGCTGGAAGTTTGTAAAATTCTGACAGAATGGAATCCTCTGGGCGCGAGGGCAGACACCGTTAAAGATCTCAATGATTACGAGATCGAGGCCCGGGATATCTTGTGGGCGATGGACCTTCATGGAGACACAGTGAAGAAAGCGGTTGCCACGGTTTTAGAGCAGGCGTTCAATATCGAGCTCGACGACTTCGAGCTCGAGCGCTACGGCAAGAGAATAGCAGCGCTCCTAGACGATTAGGTCGAACACTGCTGTCACAAAAGCGATTCAGAAACAACGCACTCACCGCTCGTCAGTCTGCCCATGCCACTACCCGATTCTGTATCCTTGACCGACGACGATTACGATTTCCTCGAATCGGTGTTGGATAGTTTGAAGAGCGCAAATGCCATGAATCTGGAAATGGTTGATGGATTGTTCGCCGCCTTGATCTGTGCCCCGCAGCTGGTCATGCCGAGCCAGTATTTGCCCGAGATCCTGGGCGGTGAAGACGAAGCTTATGAGAGCCTCGAGCAGGCTGAACGATTCATGACAGCACTCATGGCCCACTGGAACCATATTGCCCACACACTCCAAAACGACGATATTTATCTACCCATCTTGCTAGAAGATAGTAACGGTGTTGCCCGGGGCAACGATTGGGCGAAGGGGTTTATCCGGGGTATGGATTTTCACCAAGCGGACTGGATGGAACTGCTCGACGACGAAGAGCACGGTGGTGCTATGGTGCCGATATTCGCACTGGCCCACGAACACGATCCAGATCCTGAAATGCGCCCCTATCAAGAACCCATTGACGAGGATCGACGCGAGCACCTTTTGGCGGGGTTGGCGGTCGGAACCAAAAAGGTCCATGACTACTTTGAACCGCACCGGAAGATGGAGGCTCGTGCGAAAGCAGCAGGGAAAACCTTTCGTCGAGAAGGCCCGAAAACAGGTCGAAATGCGCCGTGTCCATGCGGGTCCGGAAAGAAATACAAGCAGTGCTGTGGTAAAACCACCCTGCACTAGAGGGAACTGCAGCGGCAGTTCTTTTGCATTGCGCCGATGTCTGGTTAGGGCAAAAACAGAAGTACGGTTCAAGACTGTCGTAAACCATTTTGCAAAATTAAAGCATCCGTATGGACGACTGCAATAAAGGTTCAAACCGGACGTTCAAATTGATGGTTTTCCAACGTTCATAAGGTCGGGAGTTGGCCAACTCCGGCCGTTCACACATCAGAAACGAACCTCCGGTTCACACTCAAAGCCGCCATTAATTTCCGCGACTACCACGGGTAAAATTATCGTTCAAGTCACTACCTAGAGGTTGACCATGACAAACAAACAAGTAGCTGGAAGCTGCTTTTGCGGGGCAGTGCAGTTCACTATCGAACTCCCTACTTTGTTTTGCGGACATTGCCATTGCAGCATGTGCCGGCGTCCACACGGCGCGGCGTTTGTCACCTGGACTGCAGTACCTCCCGACCAACTGACCATCACCGCCGGCGAAGATCGGATAGCACGGTATCAGAGCTCCGCGAATGGTACGCGTAGTTTCTGCAGTAACTGCGGCAGCCAGCTATTTTGCCAGGTGGAAGAAGGCGTGGTTGACATCGCTATGGCTGCGTTGCACGGCCCCATCGATCGGCTACCTGAGGAGCATTACTACTACGATTCACGCGCCAACTGGATAGAAATCAACGACAATCTGCCCAAACTTGGCGGTGCGGACGGCATGCAACCACCCGATTGAAGCACGAAATGACTTCTTGGGGTCGATGGCATAGATCAGCGTCGAGGATCGACCTGGGCTGCTCTCCGCCCGCTAGCAGACATCCAAGCCACAGGTGCAGGCGGCAACCGTCGGCCACAACCGGTCATTCGTGTCGAGTTAAACTTTAAGTACTCCTACCTAATTCATCTCTACTAGACACTATCAATCCGGTCGGAGTATGTTCGAGTTATGTTCGGCATTCGAGAATGGCTTGAATCCATTGGCCTTGGCCACTACGCGGATGCGTTCGAAGAAAACGCGGTTGACGTAGCCATTGTCCCGAAGCTGACAGAAGACCACTTGAAAGGCCCCCAGAGCGCCGGGAATAGCTGTTCGCGCTCTCCGATCTTTTTGGAAATGGCAGAACAAACTGAAGTTTAAAGCTTGCAGGCTGGTTAGTGATCGTATGATCTACGGTCGCTAACCGGCCAGGTCCGGTCCTTCATGTCAAGGCTCCCGAACCGCCGCTCAATACTCACAAGCGGGGATTTTTGCGATCTAGGACTTTGCCCACCCACGACCCCAACTGGCCATTTCGGCACCTTGTCGTGCCGTTACGGATCGTATTAAAACCCGATACTGTGTAGGGCTTCCCGTTGCAGGTGCTGAAGAGATAAAGGCTGCCGAAATACGTGGTTAGTTTTGCTAACCTAGGCTTTGAGTCCCATCGTCGCTGAGGTTGAAAAGGCACAGGTGGAGCGTATCGGATTTTCGAGATCCACTAAATATTGCCTTGATACACGCCATCAGCAAACCTTGGGGCATCAAGTGCGCATGCCGCATTTTGCTAAATCGGTTATGACGCCCTCGAAAATGTTTTTGTGTTTGAATTCCTTGACTTCTACGTCACGGCGCAGTTGGTCCAGTTCGTCAAGGCTGAGATTCAGACTCGACAAACGGTCTCTGGCTACAGAACCTAGGTCTCTGACGCCCATCAAATAAAGTGCGGATAGAATCGAAAAGAAAGCAAAAATCCAAACAACAAAAGACAAGGCATAAGGTATGGAAATCTGCATCCATGGCTCAATAACATCTAACTCAAGCCATTTCGTAAGGTCTAGTGTCAAGAAAAATGCAAAGACGCCCAACGTTGCGGAAGCCACAAACACCAATACCGCTGTGCCCTTGTGTAGGTTCTTGTAATTGTCAGTATCTTTCAATACAGAGAGCGCATAGTCTGTTTTTCTCGCACCTGTGGACGTGTCTTTAGTATCCATCTTGCTTACTCGCGATGGTCTAACAAAGAAACGATATTATTCTGCCTCTTGGCCAATCAGAAGTGAAATAACACCTACTTATTGAGCGTGGCTTTTCGCCACTTCCGATAAAGAAGATTAATGATCCGGAGATGCAAGCACAAACACGGATCTCTCGATCCGAAACGCCGGACTTTGTTAGTAACAGCTGTCTGTTCCAGCACACCCGATCATCGTCCAAAGCGAAATAGAAAACTGGAGGTTAGGCTACGACAGAGTAACTTGAGTAGCTATGGTGCAAATCAAGATATTACCTAAGCCTAACCACTTGATCTGACTAGCAAACACCGGATGCTCGCTTTTGACCTGTAAGCACCCGAAATCAAAACTCGCGATTTGGTTCAGGAATGTCCGCTGAGGGGCAAGTTGCAGGTATACATCAATCAGGTTACGACAGTCAGCAACTGGGTCGATAGCAGAGATCAGCGTCGAGGATCGACCTGGGCTGCTCTCCGCTCGGTAGCAGAGATCCAAGCCAAAGGTGTCAGGCGGCAACCGTCGGCCAACTAGGGACCTTCCGAGCGTTGGACCACGCTCTGCGCGGCAAACGGTAGAGTAACAGATGGCGACTTAAGACCGATTGAAATCGAGATGTAGGTGACCATGAATACTGAGTTACTTTCCAACGATCTGGCTACACTAGATGCCTTGGATAGTGCGGACATCTCTTGTAGGCCGTCCTTGCGAATAGCCCAGCATACGAATTTTCGCTGCATGCTGGTGGTACGGTGCAGAGTGGATGACCTCAAAGAAGGCGGGGTTTGAGAAAGCATGATGAACATTCAAAGAAAAACTGTTTATAATTCCTAATCCACAATTTTTCTACCCCACTAAGGAGGTTGTGATGATGCAGGCGCTTCAGGACACGCTCGGAAGTACGTTGCCAGGTATTGTCGGCGCGCTGTTGATCTTGGTGATCGGTTGGTTGGTCGCCGTAGTCGTTCGCGCTGGGATCAAGCGCGGCCTGGGCGCGTTGAAGCTCAACGACCGAGTTAGCCAGCAAACCGAGAGCCGCATGGATCTAGAAAGTGGCCTGGCTGTGACCGTCTTCTGGATCATTATCGCTTTTGTGCTGATCGGTGTATTCAACGCCTTAGACTTACAGGCGTTCTCCAGACCCCTGGACGCGCTGGTTACCCAGATCACCGGATTCCTCCCGAACATTATCGCTGCAGGTGTGCTGGCGATAGTGGCTTGGGTGATTGCGACCATAGTGCGCTCTTTGATCAGCAAAGGACTGAGCGCAACCACGCTGGATGAGAAGCTTGCAACCGACGCGGGCATGACACCCATGTCCAGCAACATCGCCAATATTGGCTTTTGGTTGATCATCTTGCTTTTCCTTCCAATGATTCTTGGAGTGCTTGGCCTTAGAGGTTTGCTCGAGCCGGTTCAGGCCATGATTGACAAGTTCTTGGCCGCGTTACCCAACATCTTTGCCGCAGCGGTCATCGGATTCGTTGGCTGGTTCATCGCCAAGATTTTGAAGGAAATTGTCGCCAATTTGTTAGCCTCGGCGGGGGCGGACAAACTGTGGGATAAAGCGGGTATCGTGACCTCAACCAAGCTCTCCAGTCTTCTGGGGACTTTGGTTTTTGTGTTCGTGTTCATTCCCGCGCTGATTGCGGCCCTGGAGACTCTCAACATCGAAGTGATATCCCGTCCTGCAACGGAGATGCTAGGCATGTTTCTGGCGGCCATCCCGAACATTCTGGCTGCAGCAATCATCCTGGCGGTCACTTATTTTGTCGCCAAGTTCGTGGTCGGATTGTTGACCGGGCTTCTAAGTGACGTTGGATTCAATGATTGGCCGGCCAAATTAGGGTTGACCGCGTTGGCGCAAGGCGAAACCAAATTATCAACCATGGCAGGTCGGGTCGTGATGTTTTTTGCAATGCTGTTCGCCTCAGTGGAGGCAGCCAACCGACTCGGCTTCGTTCAGGTGCGTAACGTCGTCACCATATTCATCGAGTTTGGTGGGCATATCCTGCTCGGTGCGGTAATTCTTGCCGTCGGTTTCTGGCTTGCAAATCTCGCCCATAAAGGGATTATCCAATTCGGCGGAAAAGACCAGACGGGCACCGCCAACATCGCGCGATTTGCCGTCCTAGCTTTAGTGCTCGCCATGGGTTTGCGGGCGATGGGGATTGCGGATGACATCGTGAATCTCGCATTCGGCCTGACGCTCGGTGCCATAGCGGTCGCCGTTGCGCTATCGTTTGGTCTCGGCGGACGCGAAGCCGCTGGCAAACAAATGGAGCACTGGCTACGCCAAATACGCAAGGAATAGTTGTCTAGCGCAAGGACGGGTGGATCTAGGCCGGACTTAAGCAAAGGGCCCGACTCGTCGGGCCCTTTGCTCATCTGGATGCTGATTAAACGTTAAGGGCCTGTTTCCCGCTTAATGCCGATCTAGCTCAGTCGACATAGTCAATCACTTCACCGGTGTTTTGATCAAATGCCGAGCCGTGGTAGCGCGTATCATCGACAGCAAGACCCACCTAAATTTAGTCTGTTTGGGTTTCCGTTGTATTTGTACTATTTGATGAAATAAGACTATCCGACAATACGGCAATTCTAATTCCGAAATGCGCGCTGCAAGGGTGGTACCGAATATCTTACCCTCAGAAAAGACGGGCCGTTCACAATCCTCTGAATTTCACTGAGTCATTTACTCACGGCAACTGGTATTGTATGTGAGGCCAAATCGCCTCCCCAGCCGCAGCTTGTTGCACCAGATCTCCCTCTCCAGTCACCTTTAAGGCCATCACGTCCGTATTAACAAAAAACTCATTGTCCCCAGAAATCCCCTTGAATTTTCCTGTTCCTCCAGTGAAGATGAACCTCCCCTTGCAATTGGCTGGATTGCCATCACAGTTCCATTTGGCAAAGATCTTATTGTTATCCTTATCAGTCAGGATACATCGTCCATGACCAGTTTCGTTTCCAGTTTCTAAATCGGTTTCGACGGTCGCGGGACAAACCATCTTAGCGGCCTCTAAGGGTTCCTTGTCATTCCCAACCACTAACACCCCTACAAAAGCCCCAACGAAATGGGCTTGCTTTCCCTCCATTTGAAATAGCATCCCTTGGCCTTCCCAGGCAGCCA
Organism: Gammaproteobacteria bacterium; assembly: GCA_029861795.1. The sequence goes on from JAOTYS010000243.1 coordinate 6,736, forward strand.
CGCCTTTCAGTTTTTGATCCTCCGCTTGCGCTGACTCAGGCAGCACAGCAAATCCAAAAGTGAATAGGCTCAAGACTGAGATCAAGACTAGGTTAGGAAATACCCGTTTAAAACTCATATTTGTTCTCCTCGACTCCATGCAACGTGTGAAAGATAGCAATACCACGGACTCATTAGTCTTACAAGTTGGGCGTTGGAGCCCAAAGCTGTACCAGCGAACCAGGGTGGTTATGCGGTGAATTCTTAAAAATCTTGCTAGCACTGCGTCACGATTCCTGGAAGAAGACCTGGCAGAAAAATAAGCTCACTGGATGCCGCCATCTATTTCTACTTCAACTTCTGGATCTGAAAACATTGAGGCCGGTTCTGTAGTAGGGCGGACCATCGCCGACATGT
>JAOTYS010000244.1 GCA_029861795.1 Gammaproteobacteria bacterium
CACGGCGAATCGGGACTTCAAGGCCAACCCCAGGCTATTAGTTCAAGGCGAAGGGGTCTATTACCGCAATCACAACGGCGACCAAGTGTTAGATGGATCATCAGGTTTATTCTGTTGTGCAGCCGGCCATGGCCGCAGTGAGATCGCCGATGCAGTGAGCGAACAATTGCGGCAGTTAGACTATGCCTCGCCGTTTCAGAGCGGACACCCTGGGCAGTTCGAGTTGGCGCGACAGTTGGGGGCATTGACGCCGGATCCTCTGGACTACCTATTTTTCTGTAACTCGGGCTCGGAGGCCGTGGATACCGCGATGAAGATCGCCTATGCCTATCACCGCGCTCGCGGGGAAGGTGGTCGGATGCGCTTTGTATCGCGCGAGCGCGCGTATCACGGTGTCAATATTGGTGGCACCTCCTTAAGCGGTCTGGTGAAGAATCGTGAGGCCTTTGGCACAGGGCTTCCCGGGGTGGTACACATGCGCCACACCTGGCTGCCGGAAAATCGTTTCGTCAAAGGTCAACCGGAGCATGGTGTGGAACTTGCCGAAGATCTGATGCGTATGGTTGCGCTTTATGGTGGCGACACCATTGCCGCGTGTTTCGTTGAACCCATAGCGGGATCCACAGGGATATTAGTTCCCCCTAAAGGGTACCTCGAACGGTTACGCGAGATTTGTGATCAACACGGCATCCTGCTGGTGTTCGATGAAGTGATCTGCGGATTCGGCAGAACGGGTAAAGCGTTTGGGGCGCAGAGCTTTGGTGTGACGCCGGATATGATGACCATGGCCAAGGCGCTCACCAACGGCGCTCTGCCCATGGGGGCGGTGGCGGTGCACGAGGACATCCATCAGGCCATCATTAATGCTGCGCCAGAGGAGGCCATAGAGTTTTTCCATGGATATACCTACTCGGGTCATCCTACGGCCTGTGCGGCGGGTCTTGCCACGCTGGACATATACGAAAAAGAGGGGTTGTTTGATCGCGCTGCAGAACTCTCCCCGTATTTTCTAGAAAGCATCTTCGCATTGAGCGATTTGCCGGTGATTACCGATATACGCGGTTATGGCCTGCTCGCCGGATTCGATGTGGCGCCTGCGGGGACCCCAGGGGCTCGCGGTTATGAAGTTCAGAAACGACTGTTTGCGGCGGGGTTGCATGTTAAGATGACAGGCGACGCCGGGGTTGTGGCGCCGCCCCTGATCTCAGAGCGACAGCACGTGGATGAACTGTGCGGGATTCTTCGTGAGATCTTAGGGCAATACAGCGTCTGATTCAGGCTCACAGCGATTCGTTAGGACCGCGGATCGTTTCGAAGTAAGAAGTTCGTATGGAGATGTAAATGCTTGAAAAGTTTGTTACAACGGTAAATTTCGGAGGAGTAGAACACATGAATCTAGTAAAGAAACTTTTGCTCGCGCTATGCGCCATGCCATTGATGTTGCTGGGATGGATCGGGATCGCGTATGCGGAAAAGGAAGCCACCATTGGATACCAACTGGTATACAACCCCTGGAAAGTCTCTATCGCCGATGGCTCCATCGAGGAGGCGACGGGCTATAAGATCGATTTTCGCAAGTTCGATTCTGGCTCCAAAGTGATTAACGCCATGGCTTCAGGTGACGTGGATATTGCACTGGCCGGATCTAGTCCGATTGCAGCCGGGGTCAGTCGTGGCGTCGACATGCAACTGGTGTGGATTTTTGAGGACATCGCTGCGGCCGAGGCGTTGGTCGTGCGTAACGGTTCAGGAATCAACGGTCCCCAGGATTTGAAGGGTAAGAAGCTCGGCGTACCGTTTGTGTCCACCACTCACTTTCATACGCTGTTTGCGCTGGAGCAGTTTGGCATCGACCCTAACGACGTCGAAATTCTGAACATGCAACCCAATCAGATTTCGGCGGCGTGGGAGCGTGGCGACATCGATGCCGCATTTGTGTGGGATCCGGCCCTAGGGCGCATCAAGGAGACGGGCAATGTGTTGATCACCTCTGGTCAACTTTGCAAATGGGGCAAATGCACGTTCGATGGCATGGTTGCAAGTAGAGAGTTCGCGGAGGCAAACCCGGAGTTCATGGCCAAGTTTATCCGCAAAGTGGCTGAGGCCGATGCAGCGTATCGCGACAACGTCGCTGCCTGGACGGGTGATTCTGAACAGGCCAAGGCAATCGCTAATCTGGTAGGTGGCAACCCTGAAGACGTGCCGGGCGTGCTGGCGTTGTATGGGTTCCCGACCATGGAGGAACAGGCTTCTCCGGCTTGGTTGGGCGGGGGTGCGGACGGCGGTGCTGCCAAGGCGCTGATGTTCACATCCGAGTTCCTGAAAGCCGAAGGAAAGATACCGGAGCTCCAGCCGGATTATGGTAAGTTCGTCAATTCATCTTACGTCGAAGCCGCGATGGGGCAATGACGTCGAGTTGACCACGATATGACTACCGTGGGCCCGGTTCCTGGCAATAAAGGGGCCGGGCCTTGTTTTTTGGATTGTAATTTCGTAATCAGATCCGGCAAATGAACACTCTACAAATTCAAGACGTTTCGGTGGTATTCCCGGGTAGGCAGCCGGGAGAAGAGGTAAAGGCGCTGGAGAGAATCGATTTCACTATCAATGATAAGGATTTCGTAGTCGCCTTGGGCGCTTCGGGTTGTGGCAAGACCACGCTGCTGAATCTGATGGCAGGGTTCATTGCGCCCACCGAAGGACGGGTGGTGCTTAATGACGGACAGGTCACCGGGCCTGGTGCGGATCGTGGTGTGGTATTCCAAAAGCATGCACTACTGCCTTGGCTCAATGTGTTCGAGAATGTGGAATTCGGCCTCAAGCTCCAAGGTGTGGCCACCGCCGAGCGACGTGAAGTGGCCATAAAGAACTTAGAGCTGGTAGGGCTCCAAGATTTTCACCAACACGCGGTGTACCAGCTCTCTGGGGGCATGCAGCAGCGTGTTGGCATCGCCCGGGCACTCACCAGCGATCCTGCGATGCTGTTGATGGACGAGCCTCTTGGGGCATTGGATGCGCTTACCCGTGAGACCCTTCAGGAACTCATCCTCGATGTCTGGCGCGAGACCGGAAAGATGGTCTTCTTCATCACCCACAGTGTCGAAGAGGCGTTGTTCATGGCAACCCGCTTGGTTGTCATGTCACCGCGACCAGGTCGAATCACCCACACTTATGACTTGGACTTCCAGGAGCGGTTCTTTAAATCACGCGATGCCCGCGGCATCAAATCGGACTCGGATTTCATCGACAAGAGGGAAACCGTCTTGGGTATTATCCACGGCGATGAGAAAGCGGTAGGAGGCGATCATGTCTGAGAACAAGGCCTTGGGAAAACACTACGGCAAATCGGCGGTGGCGTTAACCGGAATGTTTTCGAAAGGACCGGCTAAGCCAGGTGATTCATATGGTGCGCCGGGTCAAGGAAGAAGTGTAGTGATTAGCATCGTCACTAGCATCGTGCTATTTCTGGCCTGGTACTTGATTACCGCAACGGGTTTGATCAAACCTTTGTTCCTGCCTCCACCTAGCGCAATCCTCGATCGGCTTACTTCTATCATGTTTGAGCCATTTGGCGGAGGCACGCTTTGGGAGCATACCTGGGCTAGCCTTGTTCGCGTCTTCGGGGCATTCTTTCTGGCCTGTATCACCGCCATTCCCATTGGTGTTCTTATGGGTGTCAATCGCGTTGTGCGCGGTGTGTTTGATCCACCTATTGAGTTTTATCGTCCAATCCCACCCCTTGCGTATTTGCCGCTTATGGTGATTTGGTTTGGAATAGGCGAACTCACCAAAATCATCATCATTTTCCTCGCGGTGTTTGCGCCCATGGCGCTCAATGCGCGGGCAGGTGTGCGTTCCGTCTCCATGGAACAAATCCACGCGGCATATTCTATGGGCGCGTCGCGGGCACAAGTAATCTGGCATGTGATTTTAAAGGGCGCGATGCCTGAGATCTTAACCGGCATGCGCATAGGCATCGGGTTTGGTTGGACTACTTTGGTGGCTGCGGAGCTTGTAGCAGCACAGCAGGGGTTGGGCGCTATGATTCAGCAAGCTTCCGACTTTTTGGTGACGGATGTCGCGATCATGGGCATCATTGTGATCGGCGTAATCGCCTATCTATTCGACTTATTGATGCGTTATATCGAGCGCATGGTGGTCCCCTGGAAGGGCAAGATGTAATGCGTTTGGGATCCGGATTTTTGATTTCGAGGTAACACCATGGATACAACAGTGACGAATATATTGCATCATTTCGTAAGTGGAAAACGTGTAGACGGCACCAGTGATCGTTATGGTGATGTCTACAACCCGGCTGTAGGCGAAGTCGCCGCCAAGGTGCCGTTCGCCAGCGCCGATGAAGTGAAGCACGCGATCCAGGTCGCGGCGCAGGCTTTTCCCGGCTGGGCCGCTACTGCCCCCGCGCGCCGAGCGCAAGTGTTATATGCCTTTCGAGATCTGATTCGCACGCATATTGATGAACTGGCGGAGTTGCTTTCATCAGAACACGGCAAGACGTTACCGGATGCGAAGGGTTCCATCACCCGTGGACTCGAAGTGGTTGAGTTCGCCTGTGGTATTCCCCAACTTTTGAAAGGTGAGTATACCGAGAACGTTTCCACCGGCGTAGATAGCTACTCCATCAGACAACCAGTAGGTGTGTGCGCAGGCATTACCCCGTTTAATTTTCCCGCCATGGTGCCCCTGTGGATGTATCCAGTGGCGATCGCGTGCGGTAATACCTTTATATTGAAACCCTCGGAGAAAGATCCTTCTGTCGCGATTCGAATTGCTGAGCTCGCATCTGAAGCGGGGTTGCCGGATGGTGTGCTCAACGTGGTCAACGGCGATAAAGAAGCCGTCGATACGTTGCTTACTGATCCAAATGTTGCCGCAGTGAGTTTTGTCGGATCTACTGCAATCGGAAAGTACATCTATGCCACCGGCTGTGCCCATGGTAAGAGAGTCCAGGCGCTTTGTGGGGCCAAGAATCACATGGTAGTGATGCCGGACGCGGACATGGACCAGGTGGTCGACGGCTTCATGGGCGCAGCCTATGGCTCAGCGGGCGAGCGCTGCATGGCAGTCTCGGTAGGTGTGGCCGTAGGGGACAAAACCGCGGACGAGTTGATACAGCGACTAGTGCCGCGGATCCAGGCGCTCAAAGTCGGTCCCTATACCGATCCGGAATCTGAGATGGGTCCCTTGGTAACCCGTGAACATTTTGAGAAGGTGAAGGGTTATGTTGATCTGGGTGTGGAGGAGGGTGCGGAGCTGGTGCTTGATGGTCGCGACGTTTCACTACAAGGCTATGAGAACGGATATTTTCTTGGTGGGTGTCTGTTCGATCGTGTTCGCCCGGACATGCGTATTTACCAGGAAGAAATATTTGGACCGGTGTTGTCTATGGTGCGTGCGCGGAGCTACGACGACGCAGTGAAACTGGTCAACGATCATGACTATGGCAACGGTGTCGCGATATTTACCCGTGATGGCGACTCCGCCAGGGCGTTCACCAATTCGGTAAAGATCGGCATGGTAGGGGTGAACGTCCCCATTCCGGTGCCTGTGGCTTATCACAGCTTTGGTGGCTGGAAACAATCGCTGTTCGGGGATCACTTTATGCATGGTCCGGAAGGAGTGCGCTTCTTTACGCGAATGAAGACCATGACCACTCGTTGGCCTTCTGGTATCAGATCCGGCGCGCAGTACCATTTCAAGGCCGGCGGCGAGCACTAAACGGCACATACTATCTGACGCACGGCAACGTGTTGTCATCTGCACGGCTGGACCAGGCGCGTCGAAACAATAGAAAGATGCAAATCGAAGGCTTACCTCAGGATAAAACCATCGGCGTTCTCGGTGGGCTCGGGCCGGAGGCCACCCTTGATTTTTTCGCTAAACTGTTGGCGCACACCAAGGCGTCCACTGATCAAGAGCATATTCGAGTACTCATCGATAATAATCCCAAAGTCCCGAATCGCAACCTTGCCATTATGGGGCGGGGTCCATCTCCGGGACCGATACTGGCGCATATGGCCTCTGACCTCGAACGCTCGGGAGCAGACTTTATAGTGATGGCGTGTCACACCGCTCATCACTATGAGAAAGAGATTCGCGCAGCTTTGACAATTCCTTTTGTCAGTATGGTAACAGAGACTTGCGACGAACTGGCTCGTGAATGCCCTGGTGCGCGCTCGGTAGGCGTGTTAGCGGTTGATGGTTGTCGTCACAGTCGCCTCTACGATAACGCTTTGGCGCAGAGTGGTTATAGGGTGCTCGCATTGGATGAGGGTGATCAAAAAGAGTTCATGTCATTGGTGTACGCGATCAAACAGGGGGATAAGAGCGAGCGGGTAACAAGGTCAATGCGTGAATTGGGTGAACACTTGGCCAACGAGGGGGCCGAGCTTGTAATCGCTGCGTGTACTGAAGTGCCGCTTGTTGTCGGAGAGAACGATTTGCCTTGCACGCTGATTGATTCCACCGATGTGTTGGCTCGTCGCTGCGTTGACTACGCTCGCGGGGAGGCCGAACTACCGCGTCGCAGAAATCTCCGCAGCGCGTCATGACGGTTAACTATCTTAAGGAGGCCAAAACATCCAAAAAGGCTGTTGCCGAAGAGATCTCGCGGACGGTCTCGCAGATTCTGACGGACATTGAAGCGGGTGGTGAGGACGCAGTCCGTCGTTATACCGAGAAACTTGACGGTTGGACCGGCGATGTTGTCGTTCGGCCTTATGCTTTTGAGGCCGCAAGAAAGGGATTGTCCGAGACGGTCAAAGACGATATCCGTTTTGCGCATCGAAGAGTGCATGATTTTGCTTCGGCACAGCGTGATTCCATGCACGAGTTCGAAGTAGAGTTAATAGATGGGCTCGTTACAGGGCAGCGACTGATTCCCGTAGAGACCGCCGGTTGCTACGTGCCTGGTGGACGTTTTGCCCACGCTGCTTCAGTCATCATGAGTGTGACCACCGCAAAAGTAGCCGGCGTCACCAACGTCATTGCAGCATCTCCCCCCAATAAGGATCGCGGCGGTGTTCACCCTGGTATCTTGTACGCCATGGAAGTGGCGGGCGCAGATAGAGTGCTTGCACTAGGTGGTGTACAGGGTATC
>JAOTYS010000245.1 GCA_029861795.1 Gammaproteobacteria bacterium
ATGAATCTGTTTAGCTGGGTTGCTCCAATCAATCAAGCCGTCTGAGGGTTTGAGTGTGGGGAAGTAGCTAGGCGTACCGATATCCTTCTGTTGAGTTAACGTCATTTTATTCGGATGGTTTAACCGATCGCAGAGCTCCGCGGCAAGTTGTTTGGCTGTCATAGCGCAGCGTCTTCGTAACGTATCGCCGGTGTCATGTTCTGTCACTTCAACTGCGGACTGAAGAACGATCGCCCCTGTATCAATGCTCTCGTCTACTATATGAAAAGTAACGCCAGTTTGCCTTTCGCCATTACGAATTACCGAGGAATATGGATTCGCTCCCCTATGCGCGGGTAATAATGATGGATGACAATTGACAAATCGTACTCCGGGAATGTTTAGCGTGGGAGGTCGAATGATTTCACCCCATGTTGCGATCAGCACTGTGTCGACTTGGTTCTGCTCTATGAAATTGTGGAAGTCAGTTGAGTTAGCGCCGTCGAAGTGCAGATCCGGAATTTTGGTATCGCGGGTCAGATCGAAAAGCCTCTTGTCGTCGTTGTCTTGTCGGCCCCGGAATCTAGGATGTCGTGCCCACCGAAACACACCGACAATTTCGCACTGACCTGTTTCCAGCAGACCCTTGAGTAGGGCAAGGGCCAAGCGGCCATAGCCAAGTAACACTATTCGGTTTTTGCGGATTTCACTCAAGCCACAGTAGTTCCGACTTTTGTTGCCGTCAGCGTATGCTGTGATGGGTTGATCGGGGGATCAATGACATGACCGCTTGTCGTTAAAGATGTGCGCTCGGTTCTAGTGCGGATTGAAGGGCGGGCACGGCATGGTGGCTATGATACTACTGGCAAGCGATGGCGAATATCCGCTGTTGGTAAACTACGATGGAAATCGACCAATGGAGTTGTCTTTTGTCTCAACTGAATAGATGGAGGCTCCTTTAGCTGCTATGCTTTTGGATGTAAGTTTTTGGCAGTGCACAAGGTCACCTGTGTTACATAGATGAGAGAAGACATCCATGAAGAATGCAATCGTCCTATTAGTCCTCGTCGCTGCGGGCTACTTTGTTTGGGATAAGTATCTACGTGGAGTAGGGGATGGACCTGTCATGTCGCACGACGATATCATCGTTTATTCTTCTGAGGGCTGCAGTCCTTGCTTGAAAATGATCAACATGCTTGAGCGGGAGAATGTTTCTGTAATCGTACGAACGGTGGACGACGATGACAAGGCCAAAGTGGAATTACGCAATAAGCTTGATGCCATAGGTTTTAAGCAGCAGCTCTATAAGCTCCCAGTAGTAGACATCTATGGACAGGTGTTCCCCGACAATCCCTCAAGGAAGAAAGTAAAGGCAGCCCTTCCTTAGGACGGTTTCATTCCTGGAAATTTTGGTTTGTGCTTTACGATTTGCCAACAGCAAAGGATCAAGAGTGTTCTGCACGTTCAAGTATGGCGTGTAGCAAGACGTTGGCACCGGCTTCGATGTCTTCAGGGGTAGCGTTTTCGATTTCGTTATGGCTGATCCCATTTTCGCAAGGAATGAAGATCATTCCCGTAGGCGCTACCCGAGACACATAAACTGAATCATGGCCTGCGCCACTGACAATTTCCTTCGCCGAGTATTCCATTATCTCCGCGCCTTTGCGCACGGCATCAATACAATCACCGTCGAATGCTACCGGCCGTGATTCCCAAACAGCCGTGAGTTCGTATTCGAGCCCTCGCTGTGTTGCCGTGGCCTCGGTTACGGCCCGCAACCCCTGGTCGAGGGACTTGAGCTGATCCGCATCCGGGTGACGAATATCTACGGTAAACTCCACGGTTCCCGGAACAGTATTGCGTGACCCTGGGTAGACTCTAAATTCGCCGATGGTGGCACGTCCGTGAGGTGAACGCGAAATTGCGAGATCATAAATTTGTGGCAACAAATGCGAGGCACAGGCTAGTGCATCCTGTCTTAGTTCCATTGGAGTTGGTCCGGCGTGGGCCTCCTCACCGATCAGCTTTATGTCATACCACCGCATCCCCTGTACACCTGTGACAATGCCTATAGTTTTGTGCTCGTTCTCCAGGATGGGCCCTTGCTCGATATGCACCTCAAAGAACGAGCTAAACGGATGTTGTCCCAACGGTGCATCACCTTTGTAGCCGATGCGTTCCAGTTCGTCACCAATACAGTTGTCATCGTGATCCCGGCGACTCCACCCGTAATCAAGGTCAAACACGCCGGCGAATACCCCTGAGCCAACCATGGCCGGTGGAAACCGCGCACCTTCCTCGTTGGTCCACACGACTACCTCCACCGGTGTCTCGGTTTCGATCGCGTGATCATTTAGAGTGCGTAACACTTCTAGCCCGGCGAGTACGCCATATACTCCGTCGAACTTACCACCAGTGGGCTGGCTGTCCAGGTGACTTCCCGTGGCTACCGGCGGGAGTTCGTTATTTTTGCCACTGCGTCTCGCAAACATATTGCCCATTGGATCTACGGTCACGGTACAGCCCGCCGCTTCACACCAACTCTTGAACAGATCGCGTCCCTGCTTGTCTAGGTCTGTCAGGGCCAGGCGACAGACGCCGCCTTTTTTGGTTGCTCCGATCCTGGCCATTTCCATGAGGCTGTCCCACAGCCTGCTGCCGTCGATATGCAAGTTTCGCTTCATCACATTAGAGCCCTGTGTTGTAGTATGCAGTGAATGCACTGCCGCCGTAGCCTGGCGATAGTCTATCTTATTTCCTCCTGTCCGTTTATGGGATCTCTGTCACCGTGTGCCGAACGCTGGCGAGTGGTGAAGCGATGTGATAGAAACCCGGGTTCGGGTGTCTAAGGGACGGTGTTTTTGCTTTTGCTTGTGAAGAATTCGCGAAAACTGTTCCGAAACTACGCTGCAACTGTCAGGATCAGACATTGGCGGATTTGTTGTGGGTGCGTTACTCATTGCTCCATTTAGACATAATCCATACAGTTACGTGGCCGGACGTTTCCAGTTGATCACCATCGCTACGGGGGCTTAAGTATGAGCAAACGGAGTCAAAAGTGGCGTTGTCTTTTAGTGAGCATCTTGTTGATGATCGGTTTGCTCGCAACGCATTTCTCGTCCGCTTCCACAGACACCTTGCAATATCGTGATCAAACTTTGACTGTACAAGGAGATACCCGAACAGTTCGAATCCCCGTGGGTTACACCTTGGAAGTTTTGACCACCGAGCTGAAATCACCACGAATGATCACGTTTGCACAAAATGGGGATCTTTTTATCGGCTCACGCCGTGCAGTTTATAGATTGCCTGCGCCCTATACCCAGCCGGAGGTGTTGGTCGCTCTACGCGACTATCCCCACAGCGTGGCGTTCAGAGAGGGTGAGATTCTGATCGCGATGATTGACGGGGTGTACCATGCGCCTTACCAACTCGGTCGAGGGCGACTTTCCAAATCATCGCTAGAATTGCTAGCGGAGCTTCCCGCAGGCCGCGGGCACAGCAGTCGCACGGTGGCGGTTGGCCCAGATGGCCGTGTGTATGTCAGTCTCGGAATCGCTGGGAACTGTAGCAACCAGTATCTTGATGAATCATATTCATTCGATGAGCGCAGAGGCGGTGTGCTGGTGTTGAACGAAGACGGCGCCAAGCCACGATGGGAAACATTTGCGTCGGGTTTGCGAAACCCGGTTGGATTTGATTGGCACCCAGACACGGGAGTGCTCTATGCCAGCAACAACGGTCCAGACCATCTGGGGTTTGATATGCCACCGGAGTACTTTAGTCGTCTCCATGCTGGCTCCTTCCACGGCATGCCATGGTTTCAGTATGACGGGGAGAACATCAAGCGGGATCCGTGCATTAGTACGACACCGCCTAGGCCGGTCGCGGATGTGTTGCAGCCGGTGGCGACCTTTCCGGCGCGAAACGCACCCTTGGGGATGGCGTTTGTGCCCAGTGGAGGTATGGACTCGCGACTGGTCGGTGATGCGATTGTAGCGTTACATGGGTCCTGGGCGACAAGTCCACAAGGAAATAGAGCCGGGGATTCCGCAACGCGGCGCCATCCTAAGGTGGTTGTGGTGAGATTTGAGAATGGAAATGCGCAACGTGTGGACGATCTGATTACAGGATTTCAGGCACAGGACGGTTCGCGCTGGGGCCGTCCTGCGGGTGTTCGCGTCGGTCCCGATGGTGCGCTTTATTTCACTAGTGACGCTGGAGTTGAAGGTTTGTTTCGATTGCGTCCCACGCAGTAACCAAAGGTGTCGGTCGCATGCGGTCGGCGGTTTTATCTAATCTGACCCCTTGAGCCGCTATCAAGTTACTGAGATTGTGTCCGAACTTTTGTATTTGTCTCGTGAGACAAATCGGGCTCACCGCAATAGCGAAGAATCTCTCGCCGTATCGCATCTCGAAGTTTGATGGCGCTCGGCCACTTGTTGGTTGTTGTGCTGTCGGGCACCACGGCTTGTCCGACAGTCACTGTGACTTTGCCGCGGCGTGGAAACCATGAGCCGCTGCGCAGGATCGAGCGTGTGCCGCGAATTGCGACGGGGACCATCGGTACCTGTGCTTCGGCGGCGGCAAGAAACGCCCCCATTTGGAAGGGCAGTAGGCCGGGGCTGCGCGTAAGCGTGCCTTCGGCGAAAAACAGAATGGATCCACCTCGACTCGCGACTGACGTGACTCGGTCGGCGTCCAACATCCCCTTCTCTTTATCAAAGCGCTCAACGAATTCTGTTCCAAGTCGCCGCAACAAGGAGCCGGCGAAAAATTGTTCGCCCAGCTCCGCCTTGGCAACAAAATTGTAGTGACGTGGCAACGCTGCAACCAATACGAAACCATCGATATAGCTCGCGTGATTTGATACCAGAATGCATGCAGTCTCCTGCGGGGGTAAACGATCGAGTCCTTGTACGGACAAGTGTATGCCAGCCGCTTTGGCGAGCAGACGAGCGGTCGCGCGTACAACTTTCCAGCGGATGGCTGCGCTGGGAATAAGCAGAAGTGCAAACCAAACAATCGGTGCTGCTAGCCCGAAGAGTGACCAGGCGTACCCTGCATACAAGCGAGTTGTGGCATACGTGAGTGTGCTCCGCAACATCGGCACGAGCCCAGCAAATGCCATGCGCGTGAGCTGCCACCACACAGCTGCATGGGCCCTGCCTATTCGGTCTTGCTCATATAGCTCTCGACATGAGGTGCGTCGGATCTTGCCGCTTGAAGTTTTGAGCACACTTCCCGGTGGAGCCAGAACAACATCGTCTGCCGGTGCACCGACAAACTCGGTGATGAGCGCGTTGATTTCAGCACGTAACTCAGCGCGACTCTGCTCTTGGGTTTCGCGGGTCTCCCCCAGCACTATGAGCCGTTCAGTTCCCGAACTTGGGTCTTGACTACCGAATATCGCTACGCAGCCTTTGCGAATTTTTTCAAGATCCCCCACCGCTTCCTCTAGTTCATGGGGATAGATGTTTCGTCCAGCACGAATGATCAAATCTTTGATTCGGCCGGTGATATAAAGGTCGCCACCGGCGATATATGCAAGGTCGCCGGTGTTTAGCCAGTCTCCGTCAAACAGCTGCTGTGTGGCCGCGGCATTACGGTAATATCCGCTGGTCGCAGATGGTCCGCGAAACTGGAGTGCTCCTTGTTGTCGCTCTGGCATTTCACGCCCGCTGGAATCTACGATGCGCAGCTCATGGCCACGCAAGGGTTGGCCACAGGCAACAAATCGCTGTGTGTTCTGATCAGCTTCTGTCGCTGGTGTCGCAGTACCTGAACGCATGAATGGATCGCGCTGGATTCGGTCTATCACAAGACCCCGCCGTAAAGGCGGAAACGCCAGCCCTACTGCGCATTCGGCGAGGCCATACACAGGAAGCACCGCATCCGAGCGGAATCCGTATTTCTCGAAGCGTTCACAGAATCTAGTAAGCGTGTCTGGGCTTACCGGCTCGGCGCCGTTGAACGCAATTCGCCAGGAACTTAAGTCTAGACCCTCGAGCTCTGAATCTTCTATGCGGCGTAGGCAGAACTCGTAGGCAAAATTAGGTGCAGCAGAGAGCGTGCCGCGGTAGCTATGAATCGCCCACAGCCATCGCTTCGGCCTAGTCAGGAAATCCAGTGGCGACATAATCACTAAGAGCACCGAAAAGTACAGACTGCCGAGCCAAGCCCCGATTAACCCCATATCGTGGTAAAGGGGTAACCAACTCACAAAGGTGTCGTTGCCACTGGCTTTGATTGCTTCACCATCAACACGAATGTTTGCGACCAGGTTGGCGTGGGTGAGAACCACGCCTTTAGGATTGCCCGTGCTGCCGGAGGTATATTGCAGAAACGCAATGGAATCTGCAGTGATGACAGGCTCTGTGTGCCTAGCGGACGTACGCAACAGATCGTTCGCTGTGCTGACAACGCGCAGAGACTTGACCTGCGCTCTCAGAAGTTGTGCTAATGGCTTTGCCTCCGGCACAGTGATCATCATGGTGGCTAAGCAGTTATCCAAGATGCCACGTTGGCGTCGCAGGTGATCCTCAAGCTGCGATCTGCGTACCGGAGGGTAGATGGGAACAGGGATTCCACCGGCCAACAAGATGCCGTAAAAGCTGAAAAAGTACTCTTTACCGGTGGGCAACATAATAGTGACCGCCTCGCCAGGCTGCAGTCCAAAGTGCTGCAGTCCTGCTGCAAGCACCTGTGCGCCTTGTTTTAGTTGTTCATAGGTGATGACCTCGCCATCGCCCTCATCGCTATGGAGCTTAATATGTGGTCGGTCCGGGTGCGTCGCCACATGCCAGTTCAGGACTTCAATTAGCGTCGTGGCACTGTAGGGGGCCGGTTCGGCCTCGCCCAAGGCGATGGGTGTGAACTCGGCGATAGGCTTGGCGACCTTAGTCCCCTTCGCTGAGAGTATCATGCGTAGTAGATCTCGAGGTGTTTCCGCTACTACGAAAGCGTTCTGCGTTAAGGTGACACCGAAAGAGCGTTCAATGCGGGCGATCAATTCGGCGCGCCCCAAGCTGCCGAACCCGAGATCGCGGTCTAATGAGTCATCCAAAGATACCGGCCGAGAAGATTGGTAACCCGGGTTCAACTCCACGGCGAGATCTCGGATCAGCGAGAGTAGTGTCG
>JAOTYS010000246.1 GCA_029861795.1 Gammaproteobacteria bacterium
TGCTCACAGAACTTGGAATCCTCGCCACGACTTCGGGAAGCGCGAGTAGCGCAAGAGCTACCGATTGGTCCCCTCTTCAAGGCTCAAGTGTAATCATCTGGCCAGATAATGATCCCAGCGGCTTCAAATACGGAAAAGAGGTCGCTAAACGCCTTGAGGGTGTCGCAGCGTTTGTTCGTCTTATCGACATTGCAAAGTTGGAACTGCCCGAGAAAGGCGATGTGGTTGACTGGCTGGCCGAGAATCCAGGAGCAACCAGTGATGATATCTATAACTTGCCTACTGTTGAGCCGCCTAAGCAGCAGAATAAGGAGAAGTCCAGCGATGCACTTTTCCAGGACATCGACCCTTGGCCGGAACCGGTGCATGGCGACGAAGTGCTGCGGGAAGTAGAACAAGCCCTGACGGACTATGTGTCATTACCGCAACACGCCGCAGTTGCGGTGACACTGTGGGTGGTACTCACCTATCTTCACGATAACATCCGCATCTCTCCCATACTCGGCATTACGTCGCCACAGAAACGATGCGGCAAGACCACCCTGCTTACCATACTTGATAGGTTGGTCTGGCGAGCGCTGCCCACCAATAACATCACGCCAGCCGCGCTGTTTCGGACAACCGAAAAGTTCTCTCCGACGCTCCTGATAGACGAAGCAGATACCTTTCTAGGCCAGAGCGACGAACTGCGAGGCATTGTGAATTCTGGACATACCAAGGCACAGGCGTATGTCATCCGCACCGTTGGTGAGAAACACGAGCCGCAAAAGTTCACGACCTGGGCACCCAAAGCCATTGCGCTGATCGGCAAGCTGCCCGACACGACTCGGGATCGATCCATCGAGATCCGCCTTGAACGCAAAAAATCCGGTGACGTGGTTAAACGGCTACGCCTCGACGGCGATGAAGCCTTTCTGGAGATTCGCCGCAAGCTACTTCGATGGGCTCTAGACTCAATGGAGCAAATCGCTGCAGCCGAACCGGGATTACCCCCGCAGCTTCATGACCGCGCCGCTGACAATTGGGAGCCTTTACTCGCCATTGCAGAGCGAGCGGGAGGCGATTGGCTGCGAAGGGCCGCTGAGGCCGCGCAAGCTCTCACTAAGAGCGACGGTGATGAGGATGGTGCCGACATCCAGCTGCTCGCCGACATCCGCGACATTCTAAGGAATCGCGAATACATCCCGCCTGGAGATCTCCATACCAAATTATTAGCACTCGATGATCGACCGTGGGCGGAATGGAGCAAAGGAAGTCCGATCACGAAACGCAAGATCGGGGATGTGTTACGCAAATTCGACATTAAATCGCACAGCAAAAGAGCGGGAGAATTTGCGGGACGCGCCTATTGGGAAGAAGACTTTGCGGACGTTTTTGCTCGATATCTTCCAGACACTTCCGTCCACTGCGGCACAGCGGCACAACGTAGTAACGATGCGGTTCTCAGCGATTCCCACTACGGCACACGAAGCCAAAATGTGCCGCAGTCAAATTCGGGAAAAGCTAGTGTTTACGCGGGTTGTGCCGCTGTGCCGCAGTCACTTGGGGATAACGGCCCAGACGATGTTTACGTACCCGGCGCGGATGGATGACCGACACCTTACTGTGGAGTATCGATGAAACGGCTCACCAACTCGGTATTTCAACAAGGACTGTACGACGTATGCTATGCAGGGGCGAATTACCTACAGTCCGGATTGGTCGTGCCTTGCGGATACCGACGCAGGCCGTCCATGAATGGGTGGAACGTCAGGTCGGGGCCGCGCATAATGGATGCCACGTGGGACCGGGCGTGCGTCAACAGGAGGTTAACGTATGCCATACAGACGTAAAGACAGTACCGTTTGGTGGGCGTCGTACGCCGACGCAAGCGGCAAAAGAGTTAGACGTTCTACTGGAACAACGGACCGAAGGGAAGCAGCAGCTTTAGAGGCCAAATGGAAGCTAGAAGCCTTTAGGCAGCAGAAGTGGGCGGAGTCACCGTCACGAACATTTGAGGAACTGATGGTAGCTTATCTCAAAGCGACACAGGAGGAGAAACGGAGTGCCGAGCGTGATCGACGATGCGTCCGGCATCTCCGAGACCACTTCGGTGGCAGGAACCTGGAAACCCTGGGTGCCAGAGATATCCGAGCTTTTATCACACGGAGAAGGGACGTTGGCGTCAAGCCTGCCACGATCAACAGGGAGCTGGCCGTGTTGTCCGCAGCGATCAATTACGCGGTACAAGAATGGGAGTGGGAGGTTCCGAACCCTGTGATCGGCCGCAAGCCAAAGCAACCCGAAGGTCGGGTTCGCTGGATCTCGCAAAGCGAGGCGGAGGCGCTCATTCGAGCCGCCGAACGCGAGTCTAAAGCGCCACACCTGGCAGACTTTATCCGTTTGGCCCTCCATACAGGTTGTCGGCGCGGCGAGCTCCTCGGCCTCGAGTGGTCTCGGGTCGATCTGAAACAGGAACTGATCTACTTAGAGGGAGTCCACACCAAATCTGGGAAGCGAAGGTCGATACCGATCAACCAGACGGCACGGGCGGCGTTGATCAATCGTGCCCGATTCCGAGCTGAGCATTGCCCTGCGACTCCTTGGGTGTTTTGCAATCGCCAAGGCAGGCGCATCAGGTCGGTGCGACGCTCGTTCTGCACGGCTTGTGCGCGAGTCGGCATATCTGACTTTCGGATTCACGACTTGCGACACACGTGTGCAGCCTGGTTGGTGAGCAGCGGTGTGCCCCTTCCAGAAGTCCGAGATCTCTTAGGTCATTCCACGGTCACGATGACAGAGAAGTATGCGCACCTGGCGCCAGATAATGTTCGTGCCGCCGTCGCAGTTTTAGATGGAAATCGGTCACGTTTTGGTCACGCTGTGAGCGCAAAGTGAGGAGAGTGGTGCGATAAGTGGTTGATTTGTTTGGTGGCTATGGGTGGACTCGAACCACCGACGCCGGCATTATGAGTGCCGTGCTCTAACCGACTGAGCTACATAGCCACGATAGAAGGGAGCGAAAAGATACAAGAGAAAACAATGTAGGGCAATCTGGGTTACACAGGATTTCGGGATGTCACATTCGCGGCTGGAAGCCGCTCCTACGTTGGATGTTACATTCGCGACTCGAATCCGCCTCACGAATCAGTTAAACGGGGTAGGAGCACCTTCTAGGTGCGACAGGCGGATATCAATGATTCGCGGCTGGAAGCCGCTCCTACGTTGGATGTTACATTCGGCACTGAAGATGTCACATTCGGGCTGGAAGCCGCTTCTACGTTGGATGTTGCATTCGCCACTCGAATCCGCCTCACGAATCAGTTAAACGGGGTAGAAGCACCTTCTAGGTGCGACAGGTTCGGATATCAATGATTCGCGGCTGGAAGCCGCTCCTACGTTAGATGTTACATTCGCCACTCGAACCCGCCTCACGAATCAGTTAAACGGGGTAGGAGCACCTTCTAGGTGCGACAGGCGGATATCAATGATTCGCGGCTGGAAGCCGCTCCTACCAAACAATAAGGTCAGACATTAAACCTGAAGTGCATCACATCGCCGTCGTGCACCTCATAATCCTTACCCTCGACCCTTAGCTTACCTGCTTCTTTGGCGCCTTGTTCGCCTTGGCGTGAGTCGAAGTCCTGGTAGGAAATGGCTTCGGCACGGATAAAGCCGCGCTCAAAATCAGTGTGAATCGTAGCCGCAGCTTGCGGTGCAAGGGTACCCGCCGGGATGGTCCAGGCCCGTACCTCTTTAGGACCTGCTGTGAAGAATGTCCTGAGCCGAAGTAAGCGATACCCGGCTCGAATCACTTTGTTGAGACCGGGTTCATCGAGTCCCATTTCCTTAAGAAACACAAGCTTTTCCTCATCGTCCATGTCGGCGAGCTCCGCCTCAATTGCTGCACAGATCACAACAACTTCCGCCTGCTCTTGGGCCGCGGTCAATTTGATAGCCTCGATCGCGGAATTATCATTAAAACCTTCTTCGTCGACGTTTGCGATATACATCACAGGTTTGATAGTCAACAGGTGAAGGTAGTTAACCAACGCGCGTTCATCAGACGCAAAAGTGTGAGTGCGGACCGGGTGCCCAGCGTCCAAGTGATCGCGCACTCGGGCGAGTAGCTCACGGAGTTTAACCTGATCCTTATTGCCGGCCTTTGAATCTCTGCTGGCCCTATCATGCGCCTTTTCCACTGTGCCGAGATCGGCCAGCGCAAGCTCAGTATTGACGACCTCGATGTCCGAAGCGGGATCAACGCTAACGCCAACGTGTGTCACATTCTCATCATCGAAAGCGCGTACCACATGAGCGATCGCATCAACTTCACGGATATGTGCGAGAAACTTGTTGCCTAACCCCTCTCCACGGGACGCTCCCTTAACGAGGCCGGCGATATCCACAAACTCCAGCGTGGTGGGCACAACTTTTTTCGGTTCGACAATAGCTGCGATTCGATCGAGCCGAGAATCAGGAACTGCGACGAGCCCGACATTGGGATCGATGGTACAAAAAGGATAGTTCTCAGCCTGGACGCTGGAACGCGTCAGGGCGTTAAACAACGTCGACTTTCCGACATTGGGTAACCCCACAATGCCACAGCGAAATCCCATTAGCTTTGTGGCTTCGTGGTAGGAGTTTCTACCTGATCCCACGCATGCAGAGCATTCATTACCTTGTCATAGTGCCCGCATACCATATCATCGAGCTCGGTCATCGCTCTGTCGATCGCCTCGGCAATCAAAGACTCTTCTTCGACGGGCGCGCGCTTTAGCACATAGGATGTAACCAAGTGACTGGACCCAGGGTGTCCGATCCCTATTCGCAGTCGAACGAAATCTCGAGACTGCCACCTCTGCACAATGTCACGCAATCCGTTGTGACCGCCGTGTCCGCCGTCGCGCTTAAGCCGCACGGCACCCGGTGGCAGGTCTAGCTCATCGTGGGCCACAAGAAACTCTGGCGGTGCAAGTTTGTAATAGGACGCGAATGTGACCACAGAATTGCCACTGTTGTTCATGTAGTCTTGCGGCGCCACCAGCCACACCGTTTGTCCGGCAATAACAGCTCGTCCAACATTGGCTTGGAAGCGTGATTCGAACTTAAGCTTGGCTCCGGCGCGGCCCGCGACCCGATCCAAGAATTGAAATCCTGCATTGTGTCGCGAGAGGGCGTACTGCGAACCAGGATTTCCCAAACCAACAATTGCAGAGATACGGGTCACGAAAGGATGCGCGAACTAGTGCGACGAGTTGTCACAAGTGACAGCGTAGTGCGGCCGGAGCCATGGACTCGGGCCACGCTTACTTGATTTGAAATCGACCAGGTAGCTTGCGTGCCAGTTATTCTTCCTCTGATTTCTCGGGCTCGCCCTCGCTCGGCACGCCCTCGGCCTCAGCTTCTTCGCCCTCTACCATTTCCTCTTCGGCCTCGACTTCTTCCTCTTCCACGACGATCTTGGCCGCTAGGATAGAAACGACCGCGAGATCTTCGCCTCCATGGGCAAGGCCTGTGATCGTCACACCTTCTGGAACTTTAATTTCGCTCAAGTGAACGGACTCGTTAAGGTCGAGATGAGAGACATCGATCTCGAAATATTCAGGTAAGTCCTTGGGGAGACAGGATACGTCTACTTCTGTCATCAGACGGGAGAGGATCCCGCTCTGTATCTTGATTCCCGGAGCCTCTTCCTCTCCCATAAAGTGCAGCGGCACTGCGATGTGAATTTCCTCGGTGGCACTGACGCGTTGAAAGTCTACATGCAAAAGTCGAGGCCTAAACGGATGCATCTGAACAGCACGCAGTATGGCCTGCTCGGTCTGATCTCCCACCTTCACATTGAGGATAGCTGAGTGAAAAGCTTCGATACTGAGCTGGTGTAACACTTCGTCATGATCCAAAGTCAGCGCCATGTTTTCCTTACCAGCGCCGTAGATCACAGCCGGCACTTTGCCGGCATGGCGTAACCTACGACTTGCGCTGCTACCTGCTGTATCCCGCGGCTCTGCCCTGATCTCAAAACCTGTACTCATGTCTATACCTCGCGTATCTCGAAACCGTCTGAGTTTTTTAATCCATAAATAGAGTACTTACAGAATCCTCGTCGGCAATACGTCTCATAGATTCCGCCAGCAATTCTGCGAGACTCAATTGCCTGATCTTCCGACATTGCTTGGCATCGTCACGTAAGGGAATGGTGTTAGTCACTACCACTTCATCAAGCTCAGAGTCCGCAATGCGCTCCACCGCCGACCCTGAAAGCACCGCGTGCGTGCAATAGGCTAACACCCGTCTTGCCCCGGTGTCTTTCAATGCCGATGCCGCCTCACACAGTGTGTTTGCCGTATCCACCATGTCATCCATTAGCACACAGCAACGGCTATCTACCTCACCGATGATGTGCATCACTTTTGCCTCGTTGGCCTTGGGCCGCCGCTTGTCGATGATTGCAAGGTCCGCCCCCAGGTGCTTGGCCATGGCACGTGCCCGCAACACCCCCCCGACATCGGGCGACACAACGAGCAGGTTCTCGTGCTCCTTCTTCCACAGATCTCCCAACAACACCGGAGATGCGTAGATATTGTCGGTGGGTATATCGAAAAACCCCTGGATCTGATCGGCATGTAGATCCATGGTGAGCACTCGATTCGCTCCTGCAATACTGATCATGCTCGCTACTAACTTGGCCGAGATGGCGACTCTTGCTGTGCGCGGGCGCCGATCTTGACGCGCATACCCGAAATACGGAATAACGGCTGTAACCCGCGCCGCCGATGAACGCCGCGCCGCGTCCATCAAGATCAACAACTCCATCAAGTTGTCGTTGCTCGGCGCACAGGTAGACTGCATCACAAATACGTCCCTGCCACGGACGTTCTCCATGATTTCCACCATCACCTCACCGTCGCTAAACTGGCCTACCTGGGCCTTCCCCAACGGGATTCCTAGGTGACGCACCACCTCCGTGGCCAATTCCAGGTTAGCGTTTCCGGTGAACACCGCCATGTTTTCTAGCGGCACGCGCGTTGTCTCCAGTTATAGACCTGAACTTTGAGGTTTGGCTGGGGTGCCAGGACTCGAACCTGGGAATGC
>JAOTYS010000247.1 GCA_029861795.1 Gammaproteobacteria bacterium
CCCAGCGCCGGTTCGACCTGTTCGCCGCCTTTCAGTTTGCTTAGCAATCGTGGGTGAAGGGTCTGCTGTTTAGTAAATAAATAATGGACTATCTGATATCACACCGTCACCCGATCCGGTTGGTAATCGGTGCCCTGTCTCAACATGGCCCAGGCCATCCGCGTGGTCTTGTTGGCCAGCGCCACCACAGCCACATTGGTGTGAGAACGTGCTGTCAAGCTGGTGACCCATTGGCTTAAGCGATCCTCTTTATGCTTGGCGTGGTGGACCACCGAGCGTGCCCCGTGAATCAGTAAACTTCGTAAATAGGGATCGCCCCGTTTGCTGATACCCAATAGTCGATCTTTGTGACCCGAACTGTGTTGTTTGGGCGTCAATCCCAACGACGCCGACATCTGTCGGCCTTTCGTGAATTGTTCTGCACTACCCACCGCCGCCACCAAAGCCGTCGCCGCAATCGGCCCCACACCGCGTGACTGTTGTAGTCTCTTGGCGTGTTCATCGCTCTCAGCAACCCTATCGATCTCTCGATCAAGTTCATTCACCCGTTGATCTAATGTTTTGAGATCTACCCACAGTCCATGCAACAACCGTCGAAATAAACCACTCAAACCGTTCTCCGCATCCTCTAGCCAGCAGGGTATCGCTGTGCGCAATGAATTCATCTGCTTCGGTGCCACCAACCCATACTCCGACACCAACCCTCGGATCTGATTCGCCTTCGCTGTACGATGACCTATTAATTCACGTCGTATGCGGTGAATGGCTTGGATGTCTTGTTGCGCTGCGCTCTTCACAGATACAAACCGCATACTCGGCCGGCTCATCGCCTCACACACCGCCTCCGCATCTCTCACATCATTCTTATTACTCTTCACATACGGCTTCACAAACTGTGGGGCAATCAGCTTCACCTTATATCCCTTATCCCGAAGTAAACGCGCCCAATAATGCGACCCCGAACACGCCTCCATCCCTATCTCCCGACCCGGCTCCACCTTCTCAACCAACACCTTCACCCAGTTCTCCCGCTTCAATCGGCGACTCCACACCGCCTTCTCGTCGCCATCAACACCGTGCACTTGATATACGTTCTTTGCCAAATCAACACCAATGCGTTTAATCTCCATCTTGGATTCCTCCTCTCTTGTGACTGTTGACGAAAACCTCACTCTGGCACATCGTGATGCCGTATAGATGAGGAGGAGTCCATCCCATTGCTTACCGGCCAACTCCCGTTATTCAGCCATGTCGGATCCATGCGTTCGAAGGACCCGTTTAGATCCTTATCCGGACATCCACCATGTCGAAAGTTTCGCTTCTGAGGCTGCCGAACAACTATTTACAGCATCAAAACGTTTCGATTCTGGGAATAGCGCAACAGTTTTTTATTAACCCAACAAATGATATGGTGATCTTCCGCTCAAAGTAATAACTCCGGGCCGTCTAATGAGACTTGGAACGAACACCACAGATCAAGGTCGCCGTCGACTGTTGGCATTGCTTTCGACCAGTGGTGGAGTGGCTGCAACCACTAAGAGTCTGCCAGACCAGTGGGTTAAACCCATCGTTAACAGCGTGTTACTGCCCACTCACGCGCAGACAAGTCCCGCAAGTCCCCCAGCACTCACTATCAGTTGCGTCGGTATTGATAATCCGAGCGGCACACCTATTCCTGAGAATGTTCCGGTGGGGCAATTCACCATGACCGTAACCCCAAACCCGGGAGCCGTCATGGTCAACGGAACGATATTTTGTGACGGCGCTGTCCAAACGGGACCATTTCCCCTATCTCTGGACGTGAATGGTCAGTTCACGTCTCCAAGTGGTTCGCCCAGTAGTTTCAGTTGCTTCAGTGGGTCGATACTTACCTTCCAGATCGAGTTTATGGGTGTTGTGGGCCAATGTAACTGGCCGATCATCGACCCGGTCCCTTAGAGTCAGATGATGCACCTAGCATTGTGGTGGTTTCGCTTTCGCACTTCACGAAATCATCCGTAGGGATTACGCTTGTGGGAATACCGAAACCATGGCCCAACGGGTCCTGTTGTGATGCAGTGGACGCCTCCCGTCACCGGATTTCCATAAGCTTTTGCTGAAAGACCAGTTCTGGCTAAACGTGGACCGTCTCGATCTGACCGGCGGATGTCCGCTATGCGATTCAAGGTCAGACATTCGCGCCGAAAATGATGAACGACGCCTTCGGGTCGTCTTCCGCCTGTCAACATCGTACCGCTCGAACGCCCGCTTTCCGTAAGAGGTGAGAAGTGGGCGGAGACTGACTGTACGGTTGGGTCTAACTATCACAGCTAATGCAAATAGCGATGAATTAACCGAAGCGTTGCCGCAAACTTGGGAACACGTCTTTTGCATACAGTCGCAAAAAGCGCTCTTGATCGACACCGGGGGCGTGAAACACCAAGTGGGTGAAGCCAAGTTGGATATAAGGAGCAATTTTCTCGACATGCTCGTCGGGGTCGGTTGACACGATCCACCGGCTGGCTGCGCGCTCTACCGGCAACGCCTGCGCGAGTCGCTCCATCTCCACTGGATCTTCCACACCTGTCTTTTCCTCAGGGGATAACGCCAGCGCCGCCCAGTGACGTGTATCTTGCATTGCTCGGTCCATGTCTGTATCGAATGACACCTTCATCTCGATCATGCGTTCGATGTCGTTCGCATTGCGGCCCGCCTCGGTGAGGCCTTCTTCAACCTTTGGCAACAAGGTTTCCTTATAGAGTTCCGGCGCCTTTCCACTGGTACAGATAAATCCATCGGCCACGCGACCTGCAAGCTTCGCGGCAGTTGGGCCTGAGGCCGCGATGTAGATGGGCACAGGTTTGTCAGGCCGGTCGTAAATGGTAGCGTTCTCTGTACGGTAGTACTTCCCTTCAAAACTGACGCGGTCTTCAGTCCAGAGTTGCTGCATCAGTTCGATCGATTCTTTCAGTCGACCGAAGCGCTCTTTGAACTTGGGCCACTTGATACCAATGGCAGGGACCTCATTCAGTGACTCGCCTGTACCCACGCCCAGCATGACCCGACCGGGATACAAACTCCCAAGAGTGCCCATGGCTTGCGCAACAATGGACGGATGATAGCGAAAGGTCGGTGTGACCACGCTGGTGCCAATCAGTGCGCGAGACGTCCGCTCGCCAAGCGCGCCGAGCCAGGCGAATGAATAGGGGGCATGGCCATCGTTGTGCTTCCAAGGCTGGAAGTGATCGCTGACCAGAATAGAGTCAAATCCAACTTCTTCTGCGATCACCGAGAATTGTAATAGTTCGCGTGGTCCAAATTGCTCGGCAGAGGCCTTGTATCCCAGTTTCAGCACAGGTTGGTCCAGTCAGTATTGTGTAGTGTCGGTTCGCAGCCTAGATGTCATCAGCGGTCGGCTTCTTGTTGCGCCATTTCTTTCAGTTTGTTGCTGACTTCTACCACACCTGGAAATCCTAAATCCTTGAACGATCTAATCCCGTTGCCGGGCACTGGCGCTGCCGTCCATACATTGACCGCAGGCTCTCCAGTGGGTAATAAGGTGTACTTAAAGCCAGCGGGTAAGAACATGGTCTCATGTTCCTTAGCAACGAGCTCCATCTTATTGCCGTCGCGATCTTCCGCTAAGACTTTCAGGCTCCCTTTGGCACAAAAGAATATTTCATCCCAATTGGCCTGGTCCCAAATCATGGGTTCAAGGTCGGGTGCGTGTTCACACCATCCTTGAATAACATTTCTCGCTCCATCCATTTCAGTGCTGACGCGCATGTAGGTATTCATCCCCTTACTGAATTCCCACAGCGGTCGCCTATGGGTCTCCTCGAGGGTGATCACTTTCGGTTTCGGTTTTGCTCTTGCCACAGTGTCGTACCTCCGCTACAGGCTACGCGCCGCATACGCTTGCACGTTGTAAAGTTTTCGAAGATCCCAGGTGATCATCTTGTTCGGTATTAACTCCATGGTCATATTGTCAAAGCACTCGCGGTACTCTACGTAGGCTGGCTTATGGGGATGACCAGGTCCGAATACCTTGTCGGCGACACGATCGGCACACTCTTTCGCCAGCCCTGGGTCTTTCACTACTTCCCCTCGCCCCTGAATCTGCACCCCACGCGCGGTTGCAAATTCATCGCCTCCTTTGAATACGACTCCTGTCATTGAACTCCCATTCTCCATGTTCTTTAAGTGCTTAGAGGCCTGATCAATAGGAAGGAAAATGCGCTTATCTTTGACTGTATACCAAACCGGGCTGGAATAAATGACGCCATCCTTGTCCACCGTGGAAAGGGCGATTTCGTGGTTACGTTCTAGAAACGCCCATCGCGCCGTCTGGGTCATCGAGGCGACACTACCGAGCTTGATCCTACCCAGATACTCTCTCGTCATAAATCTATCGTCCTCCTCGGGGGGGTTGGAATGCGAAGTCGGAGTATAACGTTTAACGCATTGGTGACACACGCCAGGTGTCATGTTTGCTTTGGCTGACCAACAGTAGTTGCTGGTGTAAGATCGATCCTACTTTGCGTGTTCTGCAGTGACAGGGGTGATGAAGACAGCGAAATTATCTGCACTATCTGCACGGGGTAAGGGTTTGTGATGCGTTTGGGACTTGGCTTTGGTTATTGGGGTTCCAATCCCCAAGACAATGTCGCGTTAGCTCAAGAGGCTGAGCGGCTCGGTTTTGACTCCATCTGGACAGCCGAGGCCTATGGCTCGGACGCGGTGACTCCGCTCACTTGGCTCGCCGCGAAGACGTCCAAGATCAAGCTTGGCACCGGGATCATGCAAATGACGGCCCGGGCGCCCGCGATGACCGCAATGACTGCGGCGACGCTAGACATGCTGTCACAGGGGCGCGTGTTGCTCGGTATCGGAGCTTCCGGTCCGCAAGTGGTTGAGGGTTGGCACGGTGTGCCATATGGCAAGCCGCTGGCCCGCACCCGAGAGTATGTAGAAATAGTGCGCAAGATTATCCGTCGAGACGGACCCGTTGAACATCATGGGGAATATTACGACATACCCTGCAGCGGTGGTTCCGGGTTGGGCAAGCCGCTCAAGCTGATCATTCACCCAATCAGAAACGAGATACCGATCTACCTGGCAGCAATTGGACCCAAAAATGTGGCGTTGGCAGCGGAGATTGCCGATGGGTGGCTGGGAATATTTTTCTCACCGTGGCAAATGCCTGTATACAAGGAGGCCCTAGACGCTGGCTTCGCTAGGGCGAAAGCCAAGGACCCATCTGAGTTCGACATTGCACCTTCAGCGTCCATCGTGCTTGGTTCTGATCTGCAGGCTTGTTGGGACAAGATAAAGCCAGAACTCGCACTTTACATAGGCGGCATGGGGGCGCGATCGAAGAACTTCTACTACAACCTTGCTTGCCGCTATGGCTATGAAGAAGCTGCAGGCAAGATCCAGGATCTGTTCCTGTCAGGTGATAGAAAACAAGCGGTGGCCGCTGTGCCGGATGCCTTGGTTGATGAGGTTGCCCTGTGTGGTCCTAAAGAGCGCATCGCCGAGCGCCTGGAGGCGTGGAAGAGCTCGGGGATCACCACACTAATCTGCGATACGCAGGACATAAACGCGGTGCGGGTGTTGGCTGAGTTGGCGTTGTGACGCTCAGGGTTAGAGTCTTACCGACCACTGGCGGCGTATTGGGAGAGCAGACAGGTTATGCGCGGGCGCACTTTTCGGTGATGTAATCAAACCTCATAGGGAAGCGGAGACACCAAGCGGATGAAGGTGCAGGTTTTAGCTGACGCAGAGGCAGTGGCCCGGGAGGGCGCGCGCTTTGTCGCAGAGCTCGCACGCGTTGCGGCGGCCGAGCGTGGCTGCGTCACTTTAGCTCTAAGTGGCGGCGAAACCCCGTGGAAGATGCTGCGCGCTCTGTCGGCAGAAGACGTCCCGTGGGACAAGGTACACATCTTCCAAGTCGATGAGCGCATCGCGCCAGATGGTGATCCTCTGCGTAACCTTACTCACTTACACGATAGTCTGCTCGCCAACTTGGAGCTGTCGCCGAACCAGGTACATGCCATGCCCGTGCAACAGGATGATTTGGACGCTGCAGCCACCCGCTATGCAAGTGACTTGGCCACCATCGCGGGGTCTCCACCGGTGTTAGATTTGGTTCACTTAGGTCTTGGATCTGACGGTCACAGCGCATCATTGGTGCCGGGGGATCCGGTGCTACAGGTTGGCGATCGCGACGTGGCGGTCACAGGGGACTATCAGGGCACGCGGCGCATGACTCTCACTTATCCGCTTATTAATCGTGCACGCCAGATTCTGTGGCTTGCGACGGGTGAAAGCAAAGCGCCTATGTTGTCGCGCCTGTACCATGGTGACCCAGACATTCCGGCCGGTCGTGTACGCGCCAATAGGGCGACGTTGTTGGCAGATGGTGCGGCAGCAAGGTTGTTAAAGGCGACTTGATGCACGTTGCTCAAGGACCGCTATGGCGACTATTTACTCTTTACTCTGTTCAAGGTGACCGCCGAACGCAAATCGCATAGCCGATAACACGCGGTCGGCAAAGTCTGCTTCCCCACGCGAGCTAAAGCGTTGGTAGAGCGCGGCGGAAAGCACATGGGCGGGCACTGCCTCGTCGACGGCGGTTTGCACTGTCCAGCGACCTTCGCCGGAATCCGAGACATGTCCCGAGAACTGTGTGAGCTTGGGATCATGGAGTAGGGCTTGGGCGGTGAGGTCGAGCAGCCAGGAAGAAATTACACTGCCCCGACGCCACAGCTCGGTAATATCCGCCAGGTTAAAATCGTACGCGTAATGTTCGGCGTGATGTAAAGGTGTGGTTTCGGCGTCGGTGCTCTCTGGTTGGTGTCTGCCGAAGTTGGCCTTGTTCAGGATCTGTAATCCCTCCGCGTAGGCGGCCATAAGCCCATACTCGATACCATTGTGTATCATCTTCACAAAATGTCCGGCACCGTGGGGCCCGCAGTGCAAGTAACCCTGTTCGGCGGTGTTATGACCCTCCTCTCTTCCGGGTGTTTGTGGTGCTCTATTACTCCCGG
>JAOTYS010000248.1 GCA_029861795.1 Gammaproteobacteria bacterium
AATGGCCTGTGTCGCTCGCAGTGCCCGCGCGCCCGCAGCATTACTTGTGCCCTATAGACAAGAAGAGCGCTAGCTACCAAGATGATTTGTGTATGCTAGCTGAGAGGCATGAAGTTTAGTCAGGCAGCGATGCACTGGTAGATGTAGATGAGAGAAGTCTAAACTAGATAGAGGAAAATGACGATGGAGATGCCGCAGCTTATTGAAATCAACAACGGCACGCCGCCAAAGCCCACGTTCTCACAGGAGGAGATGGCCGCGCGGGTGAGCAAGCTTAGAAAACATATGCTCGAGACTGATGTCGAGACGGTAATTTTAACTTCCATCCACAATATCAACTATTTTGGAGATTTTGTTTACTGCTCCTTTGGCCGTCCCTACGGCCTAGTGGTAACCCCTGACAAATTGACATCTGTGAGCGCCAATATCGACGGTGGTCAGCCATGGCGTCAGACTTTCGGTCACGACAATCTGGTTTATACCGATTGGCAGCGTGATAACTATTTTCGCGCCATCCAGAAGCTGGTACCCAACAAGGGTAGGGTGGGAATTGAATTCGACCATGTAACCTTGGAACGACGGCAGAAATTTGAAGATGCGCTACCTGATGTGGAATTTGTAGACGTTGGTGTGCCCACCATGAGCATGCGTATGATCAAATCAAAGGAGGAGCAAGCGCTGATTCGCCAAGGGGCGCGTATCAGCGATATTGGCGGTGCTGCCTGCACCGAAGCAATTGCCGAAGGCGTGTCGGAGTACGAGGTCGCGCTACACTCAACCCAGGCCATGGTGCGGGCGATAGCCAAAACTTATCCCCACACGGAATTAATGGACACTTGGACTTGGTTTCAATCCGGTATTAATACGGATGGGGCTCACAATCCCGTGACCACACGTCGTGTTCAGAAAGGGGACATATTAAGTCTCAACTGTTTCTCGATGATCTCGGGCTATTATCAGGCGCTGGAGCGTACGCTGTTTTTCGATCATTGCACGGACTGCGAATTGGAGATTTGGCAGATCAACTGTGAGGTGCACCGAAAAGGACTCAGCCTTATCAAGCCAGGCGTGCGTTGTATGGATGTCGCGGCGGAGCTTAACGAGATCTATCTGACGCACGATTTGTTGCAATACCGAACTTTTGGCTATGGCCATTCGTTTGGCTCGCTATGTCATTACTACGGCAGGGAGGCAGGGCTGGAGGTCCGGGAAGATATTGAAACGGTTCTTGAACCCGGTATGGTAGTGTCCATGGAGCCCATGATTATGTTGCCTGAGGGCTTGGACGGTGCGGGCGGATACCGCGAGCATGACATCCTAATTGTGACGGAAAACGGTAACGAAAACATTACCCGCTTTCCGTTCGGACCGGAGTACAACATCATCACCTAATGAGAAGCATTTTGGTGTGTTCCATGGGTGTCATAGCTAACAGGATTGGTTCCTTCGTTACACGACATATGCCTCAGGATGACATTTTCAGGAAACAAGAGGGGATTCATCATCGGCGTTAACAAGTAGTTTCTAGTCGCGACAGCATTGGGTTAACATAGGGTATGTATTCTCCTCCGATTCCACATCAAGGTCTCGGCGAAACCTTAGGTCCATCGGCCACGTCTAATCGTTTAGATGAAGAGTAACGCGATGCGAATCAAAGCAGTGATGGCAGTGCTCGGACTCTGTCTAGTTGCAACACTGGGATTTATTTTTGTGCAGTCGGCAACGGCAACCACACACACCATTGAGCCGTTTTTCGGCGACTATATAGGAGAAGCCACATTCACTGATGAGGGTATCGAGTACAAACGTGACCTGGGTGTGTCGATAAGCAAGACTAAGAAAGGCTTTAGGGTCGTTTGGAAAACCACCACCCACAAGCCGAACGGGGGGGGTAAGACAAAGACTTACGACATCGACTTCATTCCAACGAAACGCGACAATGTGTATTCATCGGCGATGAAGACCAATGTGTTCGGCGGGCGCACTGCGCTAGATCCGTTGGAGGGTGATCCCTATGTGTGGGCACGGATCACCGATGATACGCTCACTGTATTTGCGCTGATAGTCACAGAAGAGGGTGGCTACGAGATGCAAGTGTATGACCGTACACTTGCACCGGATGGACTGGATCTGAAATTTTCACGAAACCGAAACGGCAAGAATTTGAGGTTGATCGAGGCACGTCTAAAGAGACTTTAGCTAGCTTTTACGGAGGCGGTTTCGGGGGAGACTATTTCGGGGCTGTAACGGGCAAAGCTTTCAATATGATGGCAACTGCCAAGTTACGTCCTGCCTGCTCATTCTGTTTCTCGATCACACTTGTTCGTTACC
Source organism: Gammaproteobacteria bacterium (assembly GCA_029861795.1). The sequence continues at coordinate 2,332 of JAOTYS010000248.1, forward strand.
GGCGATGTCTTCGAACCAGATGTCAGGACGTTCACGGATGAATCTGGCCATCAGTTGGGTACATTTTGCATCGTCTAACACCACCACCTCCACACCCCGCTCGGTGAGGAATTCGATGTTTCCCGGAAAGTTCTTGTTTTCACCGATGACGAGTCGTTTGATTCCAAAGTGGAGAATTGCGCCAGTACACATCATGCATGGACTGAGGGTTGTGTATAGATCTATATCGCGATAGTCATCGCGTATTCCTGCATTGAGTAAACAGTCTGTTTCGCCGTGAGATATCGGATCGTCATGCTGCACTCGGCGATTGTGGCCGCGAGCGATGAGCTTGTCGTCTTTCGACATCACACACCCGACGGGAACACCGCCTTCGGCATATCCCTGCGCGGCTTCTTCATAGGCGAGCTTCATAAACATATGGTCCATTTCAGTTGCTTGCCTTTTGGCCATTAACTCAACTCCGAGCTTTCTGTTTGGCGTAGTCTTTCATAAGATCAACGCATTCCTGGTCATCTAACAGTACGACTTCTACACCTTTGTCTGAAAGTAACGCGATCTCTCCTGGGAAATCTTGATCCTCTCCAACCACCACTCGTGCGATGCCGAATTGCAGAATTGTCCCAGCACACATCATGCATGGACTCAATGTCGTGTAGAGGGAGAGCTCGCCGTAGTTTGATCGACGCCCCGCACGGCGTATGCAGTCCATCTCTGCATGGGCGATGGGGTCCCCATCTTGCGCTGCACGATTTCGCCCACGACTCAAGACGTTGCCACCAAGCGCCAATACCGCACCGACCGGGAGGCCACCTTCGGCCTCGCCCAGCCGTGCCTGTTCCAGGGCGAGTTTGATCAGTCGCCGATCATCCTCACGCGCCGTAGCAAAGGGCATTGCACCAGTCCACGTTACCTTCACATGGCCGTGCAGTTTAGCATGTTGCGCTCCACATATTCTTGTTGCACTCTGGCAAAATGCCGACAACGTCGGCACCGAATCGGCGTTTGGATGTTATTATGTGGCCGATGCCACGACGACGGGCTAAGTCATTTCTTAAGTTGACATATCTACGGAGATTTAGATTCCGATGGCTGAAAAGCAATTCATCAGTGCACAGGAACTGTTGGAAGATTCGTTTAGGCTGGGACTTAGAATCTTAGAGAGCGATTTCCGACCGAATTTCATCGTCGGAGTGTGGCGGGGTGGGACACCCGTGGGTATCGCCGTGCAAGAGTTATTGGATTATTTTGGCGTGAAGACCGATCACATTTCTATCCGGACATCTTCCTACAGCGGAATCGACGAGCGCGATACCCATGTGCGGGTACACGGTCTGGGTTACTTGATCGATAACATGAACGCAGAGGATGGTTTGCTAATCGTGGATGATGTCTATGACACAGGGCTTAGTATCAAATCCATTGTCGAAGAGTTGGGACTAAGGGGTCGACGTAACACACCCGATGATATCAGGGTTGCGACGACATATTATAAACCTCGGAACAATCGTACCGATCGTGTCCCCGATTACTATATTCACAAAACGGATAAATGGCTGATCTTCCCCCATGAACTTGATGGACTGAGCCGAGAGGAAATCTTACAGAACAAACTTGGTTTCAGAGATTTGCTGGAGGAATTCGGTGCCTTATAGTATCTGGTCAAGGCAGTGGTGCCCTCTAGTCGGGTTCGATTTGAGCACCCTCGGCAATCCATTTGCCTAGTATCTCTCGCTCCTCTGGAGTCATTCCGGTGGTATTTCCTAGGGGCATTGATTGTGACGCGACTGCCCGGAGGTTGATCTGCGCCGCCTGATTCCTAATCTGCTCTGCGGTGTCGAATTTCGCACCTGCGGGCGCTGCGCTAAAACGGTCGTCCGTCGGATTTTGTGAGTGGCACGAGACGCAGCGGTTATTGATGATGGTGTGGACATCGGTAAAGCCGACTCGATTGTCATTCACGAGATTACTTTTCAGCGAGAGGAAGCTAGACGGCGATGCAGTCACCATCGCCAAGGCAATCAGACCCATCGCAGCGGCGGGCAGTAGCCAGGGGTGACGATGGCCTTTGTTTTTCAGGTTGAAGGAGTGCCTTACTCCAACGCCGATCAGCGTTAGTCCTACTAGGATCAACCAGTTGTATCGGTGTGAGTAGGTGCTAGGAAAATGGTTGCTGATCATGATGAACAGCACCGGCAGTGTCATATAGTTGTTGTGGATAGACCGCTGTTTGGCCTTGGCACCCAGGGCGGCGTCCGGCGCTACGCCTTTTTTGGTGGCGGCCACCAGTTGACTTTGGGAGGGGATAATGATTGCCAAAACATTGGCGACCATAAGGGTACCTAGCATGGCGCCAACATGAATAAAGGCCGCGCGTGCACTGAACACTTGGCTCAAACCGAAGGCCACGGCGGTGGTCGCTAGCAACGCGATTAGGGCAAAGCGTGTTGGGTTGTCCCCGACGGCTGACTTGCATAGCTGGTCGTACACTAGCCATGATCCTATTAGCACACCAATACCTAGTGTAATAGCGACCCAAGTGGGGATATTTGCAACCTCTGGGTCCACCAAGTAGATGTCGGCACCAAGGTAATAGATGATTACCAGCAGTGCGAATCCGCTAAGCCAAGTGGAGTAGGCTTCCCATTTGAACCAATGCAAGGTACTGGGAAGGCGGTCCGGCGCGACTTGATATTTTTCTATCTGGTAGAAACCGCCGCTATGCACTAACCACAATTCGCCCTCTACACCCTTCTTGGTTTGCACCGGCGCAGCGAGATGACTGTCTAGCCAGTTGAAGAAAAACGAGGTGCCAATCCAAGCAATGCCAACAATAAGGTGAACCCAGCGGACCGTTAAATTAATCCACTCGCTTAGATGTGGGTCCACGTTGACAGTCGATCTCTGCAGTCTGTGCCTAACCGAGGTGGCCGAATACTCTTATTCTGCTAACACCACCATCCGGGAAGATGTTGAAGCGGACGTGGGTAATAGCTCCAATATCCTGAATTTCGGTTTCGAAAAAATGTTGTCTATCCATCTGGAGTTTCTGCTCAGGAAGCAGTGTGTCCCATGAAGTACTTTGGCCGACTATGGTATCCAGATCTCCGGTGGTAACGCGCGCGGCTTGTACCGAACACCGATCGGGATAATTGCCTTTGAAGTTAGCAGTGTCTACTTCGATCCGCTTCACAATGCCTACGTGTCCCAACGCAAGAATTGCCCAGTCGTGACCGGGTTCTCGGCGGCGTCGCGTCTCCCATCCGTCGCCCATGTTGATGCCTCTGCCTGGCGCAATCAGATTTTCGATTGAACCGAAGTGCATGTCGTTGCAGGTAAGCGCGCGACCGCCGTGTTCCATCGCCGCCAAATCAAGTAAATCCGATTTATCATACCGGTTCCAGTCACAATAGACCTCGCCATATACTCGAAGACGTGCCACGCCGCCGTCCGGATAGATGTTGAGGCGTACGTGTGACCAGGGCCGTGAGTCCTCAACTTCAAAGCGATTATGAGTGTCAGCTTCAATAACTGCACGTGCGACCAGTTCCACCCATTGTGTGTCTGCGCTTGGGTCGGCATCGCTGCAGCATGCGTCTAACGATGCGTGTGGGGGATGGTTTCCGATGAAATGAGTGGTGTCGATATCGATAGCCTTGATCGAACCAGGATGACCCAAGCGCACAATGCAATGGTCGTGCCCCGGAGTGCGTTTGCGGCGTGATTCCCATCCGTCCATCCATTTGCCGTGGTCGTCAAATTTGTCGGGAATAAAAATAGGAGGGTCGGGTTTAATGAGCCGCTCCTTGAGAGCAAAAAAGTCGTCCGTCGTCGAGATCACCTCCGCGCCCAGTCGGGGTTGGGCAAGGTTGATCCACTGTTCCGAAAGATTCTGGATAGAGTCCTTTGACATTAGCGGTTTTGTTCGCCAGTACTGATATGCCGACACTTATAGGCAGAGAAACCGTTGCGGCAATCCCCGGGAAAAACCGTTCAATCATCTTAGTTTGTGTTCAAAAATACAAGCTTTTGTTACACTCGATGCATTCTTGTGGGTACTCGAAAAGATTTTGTCGGCGGTAACTCACAGCCCGGGCACGCGGGTTAATGAAAAGGTTTATGGGTCGTTTGACTACACACGTTCTGGATACAACGCGCGGATGTCCTGGTAGCGGCATCTCGGTCGAGTTGTTCCGTGTGGGTAACATCCGGACTGTGGTCGCGTCAGCGGTTACGAACGATGATGGTCGTTGTGATTCACCCTTACTTGAGGACACATCGTTCAAGGCGGGGGTCTACGAGCTTGTGTTTCATGCGGGGGACTATCTTCGCCGCGTTGGACTTGCCCACAATGACCCCATGTTTTTGGATGAGGTGGTAATTCGGTTCGGTATCTCATCAGATGAGCACTACCATGTTCCGCTGTTGCTTTCGCCTTTCGGTTATTCTACTTATCGCGGGAGCTAAGTGACCGCTCTAGGTCAACAAATGATCAATACTTATGGCTAACTCGAGTGTGGAGTGGACCGATGCATTAGCACAACTCCCCGCTATTGGCGGGAGCTGCGTGCTGGTAACTGTCGCCTATGCCAAGGGTTCGACGCCACGTGAAACCGGGGCCAAGATGGTTGTAGCAGCGTCTAACATTTACGGAACCATTGGTGGCGGTAACCTTGAGTAT
>JAOTYS010000249.1 GCA_029861795.1 Gammaproteobacteria bacterium
CTTCGCTTTCTTGTTGAGCTGAGTCATCGAATACAAAGCTCGGACAGACACGAACAAATAGGTCTAGCTAGCGGTTGATGATAGATGAATCGAGTCGGATATCGGCGCAGCTCGAGCTTACCGAGACGCAACCGCCGCACCGCGGCTGATCCCGGGTATTCAAGCATCGGGCGCGATTTCGGACCAGTCGTTGTTCACACTCTAACACACCATACCGCATGGCGCGGGAGCATGCGTCGCACCGATCGCCTCTATGGATCCCATAAGTCGACCGGGCGTTCAGTCTCCAACCGCAGCAATAAATGGTTTACACTCTGCGCTAATAATTCAAGGAGTAGCTTCATGTCGACTTATAAGACCAACACACTGTCTGTGGCTCTTTTGCCAATTATCTTCAGCTTGGGGTTGTTGCATTCGCTGCTCGCATCCGCGGGCGAAACCGAGTACCGGGTCATACCCTATATCTGGACTGCTGGCATCGATGCGAAAATGGGTCCACCGATTCGGCCCGCCGAAGTGGATGTCAGTTTCAGCGACTACGCCGGATTCGTCGATGCTGGCGGCGCGTTTGTCTTCGAGGCGCTCGGAGATAAGTGGTCGTTCACCGGCAATTTTCTGGCCGTGAAGCTCTCTGAAGACATCGACCGGCCGAGAACGGTTCTTGATTTTGAGAATAAGCAGGTGGTCGCGGAGGTGTTCGCCGGCTACCGACCGGAAGGCTGGAAAGAGGCCCGGATTGTCGGTGGAGTGCGTTATATAGATATGGATACCAAGATCCTATTCAGCGATGGCTTCAGAGTGGATATAGGTGCGGACTGGTATGACCCCTTCGTTGGACTGGAGTGGCGACCCCGCCGAGGCAAGTGGGAATACATTGTCGAGGGCGATATCGGCGGCGGTAACGATGCCGACTTCGCTTGGCAGGCCCTGTTAGGAGTCAACTACCACTTCAGCGATCGATACGCGGTAGGAGGCGGCTACCGATATTTGGGTATCGACTTCGAGGACAGGACGTTTGTTTTTGATGGGTCTTTAGAAGGGATACAGATCGGCTTTATGTTCAAGTTCTGATTCGCTGTAAATCTTCGTTGCTGGCCGCGTGATGCTGGCGCCAATCATCGAATGAATACAATGCGCACTAGATCATGGCTGTAATGATTCACAATTAAGACCAGCGCACTGCACAGCACCGCACTCATCAGGACGATAATCAGGATTTCGCCTCCTAGTAACCGCACTATTGTCGACCTGCTGCAGCCAAGCTTGAAGATGGTTGTGATTTCCCGTGCCCGCAACCGCAGTGACAGCGCAAATACTAAAACAATCGCGAGCGCCGTCGCTAGACCTACAATGAGGATCACCGCATCCAGCACGTTCTTGATACGAAAAATATTCGCAAGCAGACCGTCGATCACCTCTTTGGGGTTGATGATCTGATATGCCGTATCCTGCTCCATGTAGCGGCCCCGCAGTATGGTCCCCGACTTCGCGTCATGGGGGACGACAATAACCGCGGTGACGGGATAGGTCTCGGGATCACCGTGAAAATGGAACTCATCGAGGTTGGCCTCGGTGATCTCCGTGTACTGCACCAGCTTGGCATTGGCGATCACATTTCGATCGCTGCGATCCAAAATAACGCTGGTGTCCTCCGCCCGGGCGATATCTTCATGGCCGTGGCCGAGCCCCTGAATGACCCAGGCGCTCTTAATGTCGACAAACACCGCGAGGTCGTCGGGGGTGTATGAGCGTTTCAGTACGCCCACCACCTTCATCTTGAGGGGATAGACACCCGCGATGTCGAACACCGTCTCCGGCGAAGACACCAGACTGTCGCCGGGCTTCAACTCCAACCGCTCCGCCACCGTGGCACCTAACACGCACTCCCCTAGCACCGCCAGGGGACGCCCGTGCTCGATCTCGAGACCGCGAGCATCAAAGTAGTCGAAGCTCGTGCCGACAATCGGGAAGCCGCGCGCCTGAAAACGCACATAGACCGGAATGGGATGGGCCAGATCGGACTGCACCACTTCTTCTGGTGCCGCCATGGAAATCAAATCGGGCACTTCATCATCGAAGTACAAGGTGCTCATCGCGAGATCCAAGGAACTGCCCTTCGCGCCCATTACCAGTGGCGTCAATTCGGCTCGCGACAGCAGCTGCTGTTCACTATCATTCAGAAACAACTCTAACGCCAAAGGCAAAACCCCGATCAAGGTCACACACGCGACTAGCGTCACTGTCTTAATCTTGTTATGCGCGACATAGCGCCACGCCACATAAAGGGTGTCGATCATGCCGCGGCCGCCTCGCGAAAGTCCTGAAAGTCTATGATGTGATCAAAACGCGGCAACAGCTCGTGGTCATGGGTCACCGCTAACAACGTGGTGTCATGTTCTTTCACGGTTTCAAACAACAGATCTAGAATGCGAGTCTTGTTCTCCGGATCGAGGTTACCGGTGGCTTCATCGGCAAGGATCAACTTAGGTTCCGCTAATAACGCCCGACAGATCGCTGCACGCTGTTTTTCACCCTGGGACAGATCGTCAGCCTTGCGCTTAAGCTTGTCGCCAATGCCCATTTGCTCCGCGAGTCTGGCCGCCCGTGCGCGGACTTCCTTACTTAATTGCAATGCTCCAGTGATTCGAAAAGGGTGCAAGATGTTGTCTAGAACATTTAAGTAATCGAGTAGTTCAAAGTCTTGAAATACGAAACCGATTTGGGTGATGCGGAAATTCCGGCGTGCGGCATCCCGCAATTCGCTGACCGCGACATCGTCCACACGTATCGCGCCCTGTTGCGGAGCAAGAATCCCCGAGATCAAATTTAGTAACGTTGTCTTGCCTGAGCCGCTGGGCCCGATGACGGCCACTTTCTCGCAACGGCCGACGTTGAATGACGGAACTGATAGACGGAAATCGCCGCCGGGATAGCCGAACTGGAGATGTTGGATGTGAATCAACGTTAGAGTCTTTGAAAACTTGGGTCAGATACCATTATCTATAAATATGCAAAAAATGGGTACTGAACAAAGATTTCCGACGTGATTACCCTAGGATGGCTTGTGTACTACGCATGACGTAGTCTCAGGGCACTAAGGAGCGTAGGCTTACATAAACTGACTGGAGACCGTAAGAGTCAATGCGCGATGACTATTAACAGATCCATGGCGCGACTGTTTTCGGTTCAAGGATAGCGAAACAATCTGCTCTTTGAAACACTAGCGCGTCATCGCGTTTCTCCTCTCGCTCATCTTATGACAACTCCTAACTCGTACCTGAACCAGTTTTCGGGGAGGAGGTCACCCAAAGCTGTTTAGGTCGTGACAACAGTTAAACCCATCGGTTCAAATCTGCGGAAGTCAGAAGGGTTTTCGGTAGCCAGAGAGGCATCGTGTCGAACCGCGGTAGCGGCAATCATGCAGTCTGCCAATGACCCACGCCGGCGACCAGATTGATTGAACAATTGAGCGGTCAGCGTGGCATCCTCGTCCTCGAAGGAGAAGCGCTGCGACACAATACGCTCTGCAAGCTTAATATGGTGTGGCTCCACTGGGCCACAGAGGAATTCCGCCCAAGCGATAGTGCTCATACTAAGCGGCTCGCTGTTTCGCAACCATTCTCGGAGGGCACTGTCTTGGGGCGACCCGCGCAGCAGCGCCAGAATGAGAAAACTCGTATCAAGATGAATCACTCAGAGCGTCTTACGTCGTCTTGACGAAGCTTGACGTTCGGAACGTGTAGCCTTTTTCCATTGATCTGCTGCTTCAGCGTCTAGATTTAAAGAACGCTGTAGGCGGTCCAGCGCTTTTAGTGTGTCGCGACCTTCGTTCGTCAATGCTTGCTGTGCGGCAGCCCGTATCGCTCGGCGTAGCGCCTCTGACTTTGAAACATTCCAGCGACGAGCCATTATTTCTAACTTGCGCACGGTTTCAACATCGAGTGAATAAGTAGTCTTTATGGTCTGGGTGGCCATATTTATATAGTATGGCCATACTACCTGGAAGTCAATCGTACAGGTGTAGTGGTCAAGCGATCTTTCTCCAGAACTGCCCGTCGGCTTTCACGTTACTTTGGGAATAGCGCACAATTCTGGATGAACCTTCAGACACGTTATGATCTTGCCGTAACGGAACGCGACCTAGGCGAGCAAATCAGTAAGGAAGTACAACACGCCGCGTGACACTAGTACAACTACAGGATCAGAGGGCTCGGTCATTCCCGTGAAAACGGTAATCCAGTCACAACATTTGAATACAGCCTTTTCTCTATCGCTGGATACCCGCTTCGGCAACCGCTCGGTAATAGCGTCCTGCATTACCCTACTACGATACATCCGTGTATCTATCCCTGCGTTGCTCTCGGCCGTCGCTCCCGGCGCGGCTCTAACTCCTCCTTCCATGGAGTCGTACCTCCTGCACACCCCTCAAGGGGGTACCGAGGTCCCTGCAGTCGTTCGCGGGTACGACGATTCGCCCAAGTGAGTCGTGTTCCTCGTCGTCACTCCCGTGCAAACGGGAGTCTAGAAAAGTCTTAAGATTACTTCCGTTTGACCGGATGCCCATACCCCGTTTTCACGGGGACAGGCCCCGTGCGCGGGTATTCCCCCCCTACCTAATTCTTGGTTTCCGTCTCGTCTGTCGTGTTTTGCTCGTTCGAAGCGCCAAGGTTCGCCGAAGGATCGATCCGCTTTTCCTCTAAGAGCTCAAGCCCAGTGATCTTCCAGTTACCGTCCACACCGTCGACCGTGACTAAGGCATCGTAAAGATTCTTGCGCATGTGTACGTGACCCCAATGCCCGACCGTGCCGAGCGCTGTCCATTTGGCCTTTAAGGTGTAAGCCAAAGGGCGATCGGGCTGACTGTCTACACTCGCTTCCAGCACCTCAACTTCCTTCACCTTGGCCTGTGCACCGCCGGCTCTCTGCACTTCAAGGGACTTGCGGCTCTGCAAATAGACATCTGCAAGCAGATCACCACTAACACTCAGCGCGAGCTTGTCGTACACGTCTTCCTCTTCACGAAAATCAAACGCGCGGTAAACATTCTTGAGTAAGCTTTGCAGAATTACCTTCCCATCTTCATCGGTTAGCGTGGCTGCGATCTGTGTGGGCTTGGCGACCGATACTCGGGCGAATGGATACAAAGCTATGCTGCTGATGAGCAAGAATATCCCGGCGGCAATCAACGGGCGTCTTGACTGCTTGGTCTTCTTGCGCGTCCGCCACAGTCGGAACACTGGCAACAGAGCTCCCAGGCACAGGATGCTGGCCAGCGGCAGTCTAATCGTGGTCAGAGACTCGTCCAATGCCACCCGCTCCACTTTAGGCAGCTTGTAGTTCTTCAGAAAGTTGGTCCAGGTGTGCACGTTGTCTTGCGGCTCGACATAGCTCATTAGCGGGCCCGCGGGATCGATCGCGGTGGCCGGCACGCGTTGGATCTGGTCGGTAAAGAGCTCCCAATCAACGGTCGCCTCCTGAGGCATGCCGTCCGTGAGATAGGTGATGATGACGCCGATGATGGCAGTGGAGATCTCTAGCCGCTCCGGTTTCTCGATGAGACTGATACCGGTAATCGCAACCTTGACGTAGTTGGTACGGTCGAGGATTGGCTTTAACGCCTGGCCGTCCACGCGCACCGGATTCCTGGTTAACAAGAACTCTCCAATACGTTGCTTGAGCGGTTCGAGTTCGTCCACCTCGATATATTCATCACCGCGCAGCCCAAGATCCATCCACTGCTCGAGATCCCTGACACGAGTAAGGATCTCGTGGCGCACCTCATAGGGTTCCACGTAAAGAAATGACATGAGTGCTGACTTGTGGTGGCGCTTCAGGTTGGGATTGTCGAACTTGGTGTACCAAGGATCCTCCCACTCAAGGGTCACACGTGCCGGCGCGCCTAGATAGCGAAAATCAATGATCGGCACCGCTTTGTGATAAGCGATGAAACCGATGGTCACCAGCGCCCGACCTTCGTTGTCGAGCGGTGGCGTGATGGTGAGCGCCTCAGGCTTGCCCTTAAACGGATACACCAGCTCGGCATAGAGCACGCGTTTGTCTTCAGGGGCTTCCGGTACACGCTGCCGTGTATAAGGATTGATCATCCCGGCAAAAGGCGACTGACGATCGGTGCGCAGTCGAGCTTCCGCGAGTTTCAGATTGGCCTGGAGCTCTTCACCCGCGTCTGTGGTGACTCGGAATGTGTTGCTGGAAAAGCGGCGCAACCGCTCCGCCAGCGTCGCTCGATCGGTCGATTTCTTCAGCCAATCATCGGGGACCAGATCTTCAAAGATTTTCAGATCCCCGACATACACCTCCAGGTTCACCTGCACATGATCGTCTAGAACATAAATCTCGGCGATGTTGGACGCCGTTTCGGCACCAGTCAGGTTGATCCAGTCGGCTTTGGCTAAGGGAGAAACCAATAGAACGGAAACAAAGACCAGGAAAATTCTGACGTGTTTTATTGGATTCATGAAATGTAGCAAGCCCATTTTCCCGTATCGAAAACGGCCAGAAGATCTTTATTTGAATTAATTGTCAGCGGGTAGTAACACAAAACTTCCTTTCCTCGGGCGCACTGCACGAAAATCCCTTTCATCTACAGTCAAGATACGCTGTATCCCGAGGCGCTCTGCAGTCGCAACAACTGCACTATCGGCCAACCCGAGATCCAGGTCGCGATAGCTAGCTATAAGTTCACGGCAACGTTCCAGATCGTCAGAGATCAGCCACTCCAACGTAAAGGCGCCACTAATAATATTGTCCAAGAAGTCCAGTTCAGCATCCACTCCGAGAAACTCACGTAGCAGATAGTCCAGTTCCGCTAAAATCACCGCCGGAATGATGATCGCGCCGCGCTCGCTCTCTACCACCAGTCGTACTTCGGCATGATGCGCATCATCGGCGTCGTACAGGGCATACAACGCCCCGGAGTCCGCCACCAGAGTCATCGGGGTTTCCGCGCGACTTCGTGCAAAAGCTCTTCGGCCTTCTCTGATACATCGGAA
>JAOTYS010000018.1 GCA_029861795.1 Gammaproteobacteria bacterium
GTCCGCACATAAAGGAGTCACCGCTACAATCAGCCAAACATCTCATCGCGAAACCCGTTCTCGGCGGGTTACATCATGTATACCAATGGGCTGCTTAGCCGCGCCGATAGAGTTTTTGCGCGCTACAACCGCCGATGCGCGTCGAGTGCGTTCAGAGCGGTAACCTCCCCTCCCTGTCACCGCAATGAGACCGGCCCAGCGGATCATTTTGTCTCGCTCGCATTATTCCGTTTCCCAAACTCGTAAACCAGGTTCACCGATGTACGGCTATCGGTATTCTTATTGCCCGCCGGCGGATTGCTGTTCCGCTTGATGTCGAGCGAGAGGCTGACGGCCCACTTGTGAACAACATTAACCTTAAGTTCTGTGAAGGACTCGGTAAGCGTGTTGTCTTCACCTTCTTCCAAGACCAGGCTCTGTTTGAACTGTGCGTTGTCACTGATCTCCCAGTGGACAAGTAGAAGACCACGCAGGATAGCCTCGTCTTCGCGTTCGCCATCATCCAGTCGGCTGCGACGTGCGCCGCCACCGCCTTGCAGTTCCAGTGATAGATTGGGCCGCGGCTTGAAAAGATAGCCGTACCCGCTCGTCAAGGAGGTCTGAGAATCAAACCCGCTGAAACGATCCCGATCGTAGCGCAGATTGCCAAAGATATAATCGCGCTCACCGAGTATGTAATTGACGTTGCCGTCAAACAGGTACCGCTCAGCCGTGGTCTCGCCGCTCTCCGCGTCCTTGAGCGCACTAAATCTCAGACGATGGCGCCAGCGCTGACGCTCGTTTGCCGCTCTTACCCGCAGGTTAGCGGCGTCGCTGTCGGTGTTGCCCCGGTTGGACACAAGGCCAAACTGCACCTCGCCTTCCCAGGCGGCGGGGGTCGAAGGGGCCACTACTAACAGCGCCAGCAGTAACGTTATCGCACGCATCTGAAATGACACCGGTCCGAAACTATTCGGCGGCTACAAGTTTACAGAAAACGTCGCCGAAGGTGGTTTCGTTGATCTTGGCGAGGTTACATTCGATGGTATCTCTAACGGGTTCGGGTTTCTGTATTTCGCGGGACCTGCCACTATAGACATTGAGGCGGATGGGCATCGCTGAAAGGCCCTTTCCCTTGATTCGTATCAAGGTCATGGGCGTATACAAGTGCTCTATTGATACTCTGTCAATGCGGATGACGCGAAGCGCGGGGTGATCATCCCGCACCGATGGGTAACCTCAATCGCTAGGAGGGAGCCATGAAAACGCGTGTCATAATCAATCTCTTTGTCGTCTTGGTCTTTAGCGCCCTGGCAGGGGTCGCTTATGGTGTCACAAAGATCGCCCCCACCCAGGCGGAGGCCGGCCATCCCTTCACCATCATCGACACGCCGAAGAGACGCCTGATCGGTGGGTCGGTGGCGGTATTCAAGCTCGGCGGGCTGGAGGTCCTGTTGTCGGGGAGGACGCGCAAACCCTACAACACCATGCAGGGCCGGCTCGCACCAGATATGTTCGGCGGTGAGTACACCGTGTTCGTGCGCCAGCCCGATGGCACGGAGTTTGAGATCGGGCTGTTTACGGTGCTCGGGCCGACCGCCCCACCGCCATCGATTGCGCCCGACATCGGCGCACCGGGCGATGCCTTTACCATCAACGATCCGCTGGCACGGATGCAGAGCGGGGACCTGGCGGTCTTTTACGCCGAGGGGACTGATCCCGCCATCGACGGGGTGTCCGATGACAGCGTCGTCGTCAGTCCCGATGGCACCAGCTTGAGCGGCAATGTGCCCGCTGGGGCGGCCCAAGGGGTGCAGAATTTCGTCTCCGTGCGCCCGGATACTACAGCGGATTCTCGCTTCGGGGATCTTGGGTTCTTTGTGACCGTGGGAAGTGATGTAGCTAACTTGATCACCCCCTATGTAAATGAATCTGACATGTCACATATATTTGATGTTTTTAGCTCTGATATAAGTAGTCCTCCACGGTTCTTTGTGCATGACGGTATCGATATTTATCCACAGGGAGACCTAAAGTCTTTTCAGGCTGCGTGTTCAGGGCGGGTTCAAAAGATTTACACGTTTGACGACCAAGTCACTATATTTATTGCATGTAATTCTACTTATACAATTGATTACAACTTCGAATCACAAGCTCCTCAAACTGGGCAAACGCAACTTGCCAACATCATGGTTGTTGAGGATCAGATTGTTTCTCAAGGCGAGATTATTGGATATCTTTATGCTGCTGCGAATCCCACCGCTGCCCATGTGCACTTTACTTTTTATAAGAACTGGATTCCAAGTTGTCCTGAGCCCTATTTCGATCAAGCAGCTAGAGATTCTATTTTGAAGTTAATTCATGAAACAGATCCAAATATCAACATGTGTTATGGCCCTAATGTCACTCCACCCGCTCTGGCCACCCCCTATTTAAACGAGTTTGACATGTCAGAAATAAACGCAGGCTTTAGCTCTGATAACAGTATTTCTCCATGGGGATTTGTGCATGACGGTATCGATATCTTTCCACAGGGAGACCTAAAGCCTTTTCAGGCAGCTTGTTCGGGGGTAGTGGATTCTGTGGAGTTACGACAGGCCAGCGTTGACTCGAACTGGCAGGTTGAAGTCTTGATCCAATGTGATGATTATGTTTCTGATCCTGCTATGGGCGGTTATTTTATACCATTTTCAGTCAATTACATTTTTGAACCCATGTCTGACAATCAAATGGATGGACAAACCCAACTTCTCAACATCATGGTTGCTGAAGGCCAGAATGTTACTCAACGTGATATTATCGGAAATCTTGTTGTTGTTGGTGAAGAAGCCCATGTACATTTTGGTTTAGTACAGTTTGGTAGTTCAACTTTTTCAGCATTAGGAATAACAAGTATTCCACTTTGTCCTGAACCCCATTTTTCTACAGAAGGCAAAGACTCCATCTTGAAGCTGCTTCATGTTGTTTGGCCGAGCGCGAGCATGTGTTATCAGGACTAAAGCTAAATACTATTCTGGTTGCTGAATAAGGAACCGATGGGGTTAGACTCGGTTGAGCTGGCGACCTCACTATGGTCTTGGCGGATTTGACATGATTACGGCGGTGGGGGAACCGCTGCTTATTGATCCATATCAAGGTCCTGCCCTGCCAGTAGTGCTGTATTGACACATCCCCACTAGCCTGAGCCGCCTAGGCTCACGGGAGGGCAACATGAGTCACTCACAGAACTCAGTGCCCGAACGGACTCGGTATCACAGCGGCTTTATTCGCGATCGGGTTACTTTGCTATTCGGTAGCCCCCGCGAACGGCGCACTGTGGGTCCCGAATACTCATGCAACCTGAGGGAGGTAGTAATGATGTAGTCCGTGGACTGCAGGGAACTCGATGAGTTGGCCGGGTTTGGCTGATTGGACAGATCGACCGTCCGGTGCATCCATGTCCAGGGATCTGTGGGGACGCCACTCGTGATAGTAGGCCAGGTAGCGGGAAAGGCGTCGCCTGAGGTGCCGTTCGTTGAGAACCACAACGTGATCAAGGAGTTCTCTGCGAATGCTGCCGATCACACGCTCGGCGTAAGGATTTTGCCACGGTGAACGGGGCGCAATAACAACTTCATCAATGTTCAGACTTTGGACTCGTCGTTGGAATGTTTCACCGTAGACACGGTCTCGGTCTCGAAGGAGAAATCGAGGCGCCGAATCCCAGGGAAACGCTTCGACGACCTGCTGGGCGGTCCACTCGGCCGTGGGATGTTCCATGACGTTGAAATGGACGTGTCCGTGTCGAATTACTAATCAGGCCGCGAGTGGGAGCTGGACGAGCCCGCAGCAATGCGTGTGCCAGCGGAAATGATTAAGTTCGGCTCGCTTTGTAATGGTTTCGCCGCTTACTTCAGCCGGCGTATCGCCACCGAGCGAAGCGTGAACCCTGTGACGGTCGTAATAGTGCGCGAACACTTGGAGCTTTCTCTCTAAGTCGACCGAGTTCCAGAAAAGAACGTGATCCAGGAACTCGCGGCGAATGGTCCCGATCAGGCGCTCGACGAAGGGATGCGACAGGGGCACATAGGGGACGGTCTTGATCTCTTCGACACCAACCATGCGAAGATTCGCTTTCCATCGATGGAATTCGAAGAGCGGGTCGTTATCGGAGCTGAGGTATCTCGGCGTTCCCATCCCTGAGATTGCCTTATTGAACATGCGGCAAAGCGTTCCGCCGTCGACGTGACCGGCGTGAACACTGAAGCCAATGATGCGGCGGGTGAAGTGATCCATGACCACCATCACCCAATGGCTTCTGAGCGTGATCGATTCACAGCGGAAGAGATGAACACTCCAGAGGCTATCCTTCATGTGGCCTAGAAAGGTCAGCCACGATGGGCCACCGCCACCGGGTTGCAGATGGTAATGCTTGGCGAGAACCCGACGAACGACGTTCTTGTCGATCCCCACGCCGAAGGTCTGCGAGATGATCAGCGCGATGCGGGGACAGCCGAAGCGGAGATTTCGGCGTTTGAGCTCGACAATGGCCCGGATAAGTTCCTGAGACGGACCTCTCGGTCCAGGTCTTCCCCTGTTGCGTGGTGAAAACAGCGCACGGTACTTCCGATGAACCAGACATTGGTGAAACCGCAACAGCGTCGATGGCCGGATGCCCACCGCGGTCTTGGCGATGCGACTGGGGCGGAGAAAAAGCGACCAGAAGGCCAGGAGAAATCGGTCAACGGTCGAGAGGTTCGGCGCCCGTCGTCGAGGACGGCAGACAATCAGCAATTGCTGCTTGAGGAGGAGATTCTCAGCGAGCACCGCCTTGACACCGCCCGGTCCAAGGAGCTTGGCGGTGATAGTCAACAAGTGGGCCAGGAGCAGCAAGACATCCTTCATACTGGCGAAGATTACGCAACGTAACCCTTAGCCACAAGATTGCGTTACCCACTGTTTTGAGGAGAGAATTACTAATTCGAGACACACACCCTATTAATAAGAATACATTAGGGGACTTTTCGATGATTCGGTGCCTGGCCTACGCTTCCAAAGCTGTCTTCCAGTCCCGAGCACGGTTAGTCGCCGAAAACCTCTGTCTACAGCAGCAACTGGTTGTTCTCAAGCGACGCCAGACCACGACGCCGGGATGCAGATCGCCGCTTCTGGCTTCTCGCCTGCCGCTGGTTTTCCGGATGGCGACGGCGCCTGATCATCGTGAAACCGGATACGGTTGTCGGCTGGCATCGCCGGGGCTGGAAAGCTTACTGGCGCTGGCGATCACGCCGCCCTTCCAGAACTGGACGCAGGAAGATTGACCCTGAACGCCGGGACCTCATTCGCCGTATGGCTCGGGAGAATCCCTGGTGCGGACAACGCAGAATCCAGCCAGCATTGACAGGTCTTGGCCTTTGGGTTTGTGCGCATACGGTCGCCAGATACCTGCGACGTCCATACAGTGGAACGCCCTCCCCCGGTTGGCAACAATTCCTGAGTCAGCATAGCAACGCTATCTGGGCGACCATCTGGTTTCGAACACTTTTTGTTTTCTTTGTCATCCACCACGGCACTCGTGAGCTCGTATATGCGCGGGTCACTGCGCATCCCACTTCGGAGTGGCTCGCGCAACAAATGGTTGAAGCCGGTGGGTTTACAAGAGAACCACCCCGCTACCTGATTCACGATCGTGACGGCTGCTTTGGCGCGTCATTCAATCGGCGAGTCGGATCGCTTGGTATCAGTCAAATCCGTACTCCGGTGAAATCTCCAAAGGCTAACGCGATCGCAGAACGCTGGGTGCGCACCATCCGTAACGAGTGCCTGGATCATAGGCTCATCTTGACTCATCAACATTTGCAGCGAACAGTCGCTGAGTTCATTGCCTACTACAATCGATGGCGACCTCACCGAAGTCTTGGTCAGATAGCGCCATGTCCGCACATAAAGGAGTCACCGCTACAATCAGCCAAACATCTCATCGCGAAACCCGTTCTCGGCGGGTTACATCATGTATACCAATGGGCTGCTTAGCCGCGCCGATAGAGTTTTTGCGCGCTACAGCATCGGCGGCTTTATAATTAGGCCGCGCTATTCATCCGCTCCATTGTCTCGAACACGTTCTTGATGCGCTCGAATGCCCAGCTTTAGCCTGCCGGATCTTCTCCATGTAGCTCGACTTCATAGCGGCTTCCAATGCTTCATTCGACGGATACTCGTAGCCGAAAACCGGTTTCCACAGGCGATGGTTTTCCATGCACAGATAAAAAAAGACCTCGTTGTGCCACCTTTGGAGACAATTATAGGCATGCCGAAACATTTCCAGCTTGGTCTCTTTCGGGTAGGAGAGTTTGCCGTTGGCATCAACCAGAGGCATCTGCAGTATCTTGCTCTTGAATTGCCGAGTGCGAATCTGGCGGATGACTGGCTTTGTAAAGGTTAGGGTGCCCAGGGAGACCAGGGCGACCTCGAGGGGGTCAAACCTTTTCTGGATGGTCTCGAATATTGCGGGGTAATCCTGCTTCCAGTCATCGTAATAGACCATGGGGTGAAAGTGGAAGCCGACTAGAATGCCTCGGTCCGCGACCTTGCGCGCGGCACCTAACCTGTCTTCCAGTGACGCGGTAAGGTGCTCTTCGTGGGTGATGATGGTCGGCGTGTTCAACGACCAGGTACAGATGATGTTCTTCGGGACTTCATGCTTGAGGAAATAGGACACATTCTTGGACTTGGTCTTCATCTCCAGAATGACGTTGGGATGCCGGCGAGCGAAATCCGTCAAGGCGTCCAGGATGCCGTACTTGTTGCCCCACATGAGCGAATCCGACGACTGGCCGGTGCCAATGTGATAGACCCGGTCCGGTTCGATGTGCAGGGTGTTCAATTTTTCCGCGAAGCGAGGATCAAAATAGATCCTGCTGTCGTGATAGAAGGACTGGATACTGCAATAGCTGCAGTCGAAGCCACAGTTCTCGACCGCGTCCAGAGTCATAAGATTGCAGCAGCGTGTCCTGAGAGATGCCACGGGGCAGTAGCCGAGCCCAAGCCCCTCTTTCTCCCGTCGTACCAGGACGCTTTTCTGTGTCGCGGGTTTGGTCGACGCGTCAAAGCTGCGGTAACGGTTGGCAGCCCGTTTCAGTGCGTCCCAGCGCCGCCGGATGCGTTCGATCACCTTTGCCCTGGCGGCTTTGCCCGCCAGTTTCGGTGACAGGTCGTCCGGCCACACCTCCCTGATCGAGGCTTCATTCCAGGTGGCGAAGTCCAGCGCCATCTCCGTGATCTGCCTCAGCTCCTGCAGCGTAAAACGGTGTTGGTAAGACTTCTCGCGAAGAAATGCCTGCTCCGCCTCAGGCAATGCGGCGAGCCGGACCTGCACCGCGATACGGCGGAACTTCTGTTCGTATGCCTGCTTATTTTTCACCGTATGGGAGGTAGAAGCAGCGGTGGCTGCATCTCTAGTTCCATATTCGAGAATGCTGATCAATGCTATCACACGGGCAGGCGCAATAAGTTCTTCAAAGAAGGCCTCTTAAAGGCCACGTATCCTCGATGTGCAGGCAAGGATTGTTCTGACGTGGATGGCAGGGATTGTTCCTACAATCCTTCTGCATTTCCTCCTTTCTTGGAGGTCAGACGCACTAATGCCGCGGGCGCAGGGATGTGCAGCAGCGGCCTACAATCCTCGTGCATTTCCCCAATTTGACCACTAACCATGCACGGGTGTAGTACGCTATGTGTGCCCGTGGCAGAGTCTGATATCGGATCAAACAGGAAGCCCCGCGTATGCCGCTCGCATGTGTCGGACCGCCAACAAAGGAGCGCGCCTTTGAAACTCGAGATAATGTTTGCCGCTGCCCTCGCGCTCGCTGTCAGCGCGCCAGGAGCGGAGCCATCGGCCGTGACCTGGGGCACGCGAATCGAGGTCGCCGTGGGCGACGCCTACCAGGGACCCTGGCGCATGAATGAGTCGGCGTTTCATTACGTCGACGACCCCAGCGTGTCCATCAACGAAGCGGGCGTTGTCGGCGTCGCTTGGGTGGATCAGTCCCAGAAGGACATTTTCTTTCAGAGCTACGCCCCCGACGACAAAAGGCGGTTCGAGGAGCCGGTCAATGCCTCCGGGACCCCGGCGGTCTTTTCCTGGCTTCCGCGCATGGTCATGACGTCCGGTAATCCGAGCGCGGTGTATCTCCTCTGGCAGGAGATCGTCTTTTCCGGCGGCACCCATGGCGGCGAAATTTTCTTCGCGCGCTCGACCGACGGGGGCAAGACCTTCGATGGCCCGGTCAATCTCTCGAACAGCATCGCCGGTGACGGCAAGGGACGCCTTACCCGACGGTACTGGCACAACGGGAGCCTGGACCTCGCCCTGGGGCCGGCGGGTACACTCTACGCCGCTTGGACCGAATACGAGGGCACCCTGTGGTTGAGCCGTTCCACGGATGGCGGTGAGCGGTTCTCCAAGCCGGTGCGCGTCGCCGGCGGGCGGGCGGTTCCCGCCCGCGGGCCATCCCTGGCGGTTGGGGCCGAGACTACCGTTTATCTTGCCTGGACCATCGGCGAAGACGCCGCCGCCGACATCCATGTCGCGAAGTCGGGCGACGCCGGGCGCTCGTTCGGGGTGCCGCGGATCGCCTTCGAAAGCGACGGGCATGCCGACGCACCGAAGATCGTGGTGGACAGCGCGGGAACCGTCCATCTCGTTTACGCGGAAAGTCCCGCCGGTCCTTTTGAGCGATACCACATAGGTTACACCCGCTCTAACGATGGCGCGCGGACGTTCGACAAACCGCGGGCGATTTCAAGCCCGTTACCGCAGGAGTTCGAGAGCGCGAACTTCCCGGCACTAAGTGTCGACGGCGAGGACAAACTATATGTGCTCTGGGAACTCTTCCCCGACCGGCAAGGCCGTCCGCAGGGACTCGGGTTCACGTATTCCAGGGACAGCGGGCGGGCGTTCGCGTCGCCCTCGGTCGTCCCGGGCAGCGCCGATCCGGCGCTCGGCTATAACGGGAGCCGGCAAGGCTTGTTGATGCGGAAGCTGGCCGTCAATGCGGCGGGAGCTATCGCCGTCGTCAACAGCACCTTCAAACGCGGGGAAAGAAGTCACGTCTGGCTCTTTCGCGGCCATTACGCGGCACCGTGACCGAGGTCGGTCTGTGACGAGGCCAGTCGTCCAGGTGTTGCGGCGAGCGCTTCGTGAATACCTGGTCCATTATCACGCGGAGCGAAATCACCAAGGTAAAGGGAATGTTCTGCTGTACCCCGTCGGCACGTCATCCCCCCCATCCCTATCGCTGTGCCAAGGAGGCCGTTGCCTGCCGGGAACGGCTCGGCGGGCCTCTCAAATACTACTATCGGGAAGCCGCATGAATTGGTTGACCACACTGGGAACATATAGCTGCGAGAACGGGTCGAGATTGGAGACCGAATAGATGCGACCCGTACCACAGAAACCGCTTTCCGCTAAGGAAATCGAGCAACTCGACAAGTTCCTCCTGCCCGACGACGATCTTGAGGCAACGATGGATGTGTCGACCCTGGACGGATTCCTCTGCGCGGTGCTCTCGGGTCCGAAGCTGATCATGCCGTCGGAGTGGATGCGCTGGGTCTGGGACATGAAGGCTGGCGAGCAGGCGCCAGAGTTCAGGAGCGAGGAACAGGCGAAACGCATTCTGAGTCTGTTGATGCGGCACGCAAACGATATCGCTGAGGCGTTGACACACACCCCTGAGGACTACGAACCGCTTTTCTACGAGCACGAAGTCGAAGGACGTACCGTGTCGATCATCGACGAATGGTGCTGCGGATACATTAAGGGCATCTCGCTTGATCCGCTTGGCTGGCAGCCGCTGCTCAACGCCCAGCCCGACTGGTTCGAGGTCATCTACTTGTACGGCACGGAAAGCGGATGGGAGAGACTGAAGAAACTGGTCGATACTCACGACGACGGTAACGCCCGGCACCACGCGTACGTGAACCGGATTGCCCCCGAGGCCCGCAACATCCATGCGTATTGGCTGGCCCGCAGAGGCCCTGCGGGAGAGGTGACTCGCGACCCGTAACAGCCGCTCCGGAAAGCGTCTTTACCTGGACGCAACGACCCATGTCCGTGTGGAAGCGGCAAGAAATTCAAGCGCTGCCACGGCGCACCTGAGACGCTGCATTGAACCACGCAAGCTTGCGCTCGAGGCGCAATAGTCTATGTCTGTGCTTTTTATGCGATAGCCTACGTTGCTAACCAGCGGCGTGCCGGGGAAGTAGCTTGGCGACAAGTGCTAACATTGACTCGCAGCGTCCATCTCGGTAGCAAACAGCAAAACGTTCAATAGATTTAAGTTTTTTGACCGCGCGGGTATGCACCATGTTTATGAATGGGCTGTCTGAATGGCATTTTTGCGCACCACAATCGAGGACGTCGTCATCGCACCCCGCTCGCCTTGGCAGAATCCATTTGTTGAACGGGCCGTGGACTCCATTCGTCGCGACTGTTTGGGCCACGTCATCGTTCTAAACGAACGTCATCTACGCCGCATTCTTCGGGCTTACGTACACTACTATCATCGTTCCCGAACTCACTTGTCGCACCCAAGATGGGGAACATTGTCGCCTTCCCACAAGTCGGCGGTCTTCATCACCAATACATGCGGTTAGCTGCATGAGTCACCTAGCGACATTGTACGTCACGACGAATCCGATCATCTTTCTGGAAGGGACACCCGTTACGAGCCCTTCTTGAACAACTGGCTTAGGGCTTCCGGTGTAAACGTCTTGACGCCCTCCTCCAGCACGGCCTTCAATTCGGCCCCGGTGTCCTGCTGGATCTCCAACAGTTTACGGGCCGTCGACTGAAAGTTTTCACCCAGGTCCTGTGCGAGGGCGGTCTGCTCCTCTACAGCTTCCTGGGGCAACTTCACCTGCGTGAGCTTTTCGCCGTGGGCGACGGCTGACTCGAGGGCCGCGACGGCTGAATCCGCCTGTGCCTTTATCGCCGGTGCGACGCCGCCGGCGATCACCTTGTTAACGCGCACGGTGTATTCGCTCAAGCGTTTGTTCAACTCGCCAATTTGCTCAAAGGGTTTTGTAGGATCGTTTGACATTTGAAATTCTCCTGGTCAGTGGTTGGTAAGATGCTCGATGGCAGAGTTTTCAGGCGCATACCAGCGAGCGCGGCTCAAGCTTCGCGAAAGGGCGCTTGTCCCTCCTAAAAAATAATCTCGTTTGATTGTACTGCCTTTTTCCAAGGAATCCCGCTGGGCTGGAATCCATGTTGAAATGGCTGCGAATGTTGTTCGCCGCACTACGATCGCCAGTTCGCCCGAGGTACTTATATATATAACGAACAGATTCAAAGCGGCCGCAGGGTGTGCCAGATTTGTACCAGCCTGTGATAGGGTGGCCTAGAAATACCGCGTATTCAGATAGGGTTCAAGAATGGCAAGCGATGCAAGTGATTGATTTGTTTAGCTCCCCTCTTCCACCGAACCGGCTGTTAACCACCCTGTCGGCGGTTCGAGTCCGTCCCGGGGAGCCATATATTAAGTATAAAACTCATCCGCCTCCCCCTCTCAGTACGACGAGTGTGGGGATTTTGTGGGGACTCTCCGGCTCTGCACACACCTTGTTCGAGGCTTCGATTAAGTTCTGTATCTCGGCCTTCGAGTAGTGTGTTGTGATCCGTTTCGACTTGTGGCCCAACAGGTCCTGGCGATCCTCAAACGATACCCCCGCGCTCCTGAGT
The DNA here is from genome assembly GCA_029861795.1 of Gammaproteobacteria bacterium. The sequence continues at coordinate 11,699 of JAOTYS010000018.1, forward strand.
CTCCGGCCATAGGTATGTCGAAGATCGTGCACTCGAACCTGGGCGAGCCCTGCCCGCTTCCTTGCCTTTTGCCAAGCGCTGTTGTTCATCGTCTGGATCGGGTGTCCTTTGTATGACAATACGTGTGTAGGATGTTCCCTACGCACTTGCTCGACTATGGACCTAGCTACTCGGTTGAGCACTACGAGCCGCTCGCGTCCACTTTTGTTCCACCCGTCAGGAACGATGAAAACGCTAGCCCCTAGTTCAGGCTCCTTTACTTCCCATTCCCAGCACAGGCCACAGACTTCACTATCCCTAAGACCAGAATTGACCGCGAACAGTGCCATCCGAGCAAGGTGTAGCGGCAGCTCTTGAAACAACGTCCGCTGCTCTGTCCATGATACGGGATAGGGTTTCCGAGCATCTGTGGTGGGCTCCATGCGGATCTTTGGTGCCGTTGACAGCCAGCTCAGATCGTTTTCATCTCGCCACTCGGCGGCCGCCAGGTTCAGAATGCGTCGAACGGCACCCAAGGTGATGTTAATTGAACTGCCCTTAACTCCCTGAGCTCTACGACGCCGTCGGTCAACACGGCAGCATTGCTGTGATCGAACGATTTATCCGTACGGTGAAGGACGAAGGCATGCGAAGAATCATGGTGCCAGCTCAGCACGACACAATGCGTCGTGAAATCCGCTATTTCGTCGAGTGGTATAACGAAGCCCGTCCGCATAGTGCCTTGGATGGTCAAACACCGAACGAAGTCTATAACGGCTTACGCCCAGCCCATAGACGACCCCGCATCGAGCCGCGCGAACGCTGGTAACGTCGTTCGCCGTGCGCCAAACCACGTACCCTCGTTGCTGGTAAACCAGGTGATCAATTCACGCTCATGGTCAACTATCGCGCTGGGCGCTCGCATCTACCTATCGTCTTGCTGCGACGTGCGGCGTAGGGCGAGCCACTATATATAAATAGGCTGGGCTGTAATTGTGCGCTCGGAAATCCTTTCCCGGGATTTCAACCCTGCATAGGCATAGAACAGCGTCTCGCACTCACTCGACATAGGGTCACTATGGTTCCCCGCAACCCATCGACTCAAACGTGCAACCCTAAAGATCGCTGGACCACTACACCACACGAGGTAGCTCGCTACCAACCAGGGCTGTTCGCGCATTGGCGCCTTGGTGTCCCTTTCCCGGCTGAATGATGGGAGCTGTATGAACGGAGACGTTCACGTACAGTTCTGCGAGCGCCTCGGGGTGTGATTCCCCGGGGCTACTCACCAGACCCGAAACGGACGTTCAGCCTAACTCAATATCATGACTTGACCTGGTTGCGCCCATGCTTTTTAGCTATATAAAGCGCGTCATCTGCATCCGTTAACAGCGCTTCAATGTTTTTATTACCGTCCTTGCAAGTAACCACGCCAAAACTGGCGGTAATTCTAATTTGATGCCCATCATTTGTTACCACAAGCTTTTCAATTTCGGATCTTAAACGCTCTGCCAGATTTGCAGCGTCTTCAAGACCGGTTTCAGGAAGAATAAAAGCGAACTCTTCGCCACCCATACGTGCAACAATATCTATTTCTCGAACCAATCTTTGCAAAGGTTCCGCCACTGCCTGCAAAACCTTGTCACCAATTGCATGGCCATAGTTGTCATTGGTCATTTTGAAATGATCAATATCCATCATTATCACTGAAATAGGGCGACTAAATCTTTTTGCCTGTTTAGAAACGCGATTACCCTGTTCAAAGAATGCGCGCCTATTTTTTAGCGCGGTTAATTCGTCTTTTTGAGCCAGTTCCTCAGCATATTTTTTTGCAGCCGTTAATAATTCTTCTGCCTGCTTTTTGTCAGTGATGTCAGTCGCTATTTCCAATCGCACCAAGCGCCCGTCAATCCAGGGAATAGCTCGATCCCGGCACTGGTACCAGCGTTTATCCACCGTATTTTGAAATTCCCAGACATAAACCTTTTTGGGCGCACCAAACTCGTCTAGCAGACGATCGTTAGTACAAAAAGAACAGGGACCATCCTGACCAGCCTGTAGCACTTTCCAGCAGGTCTTGCCTTGAATATCCCCCCAAATAGATGCCCCATATTGATTGACAAACAACAGTTCATAAGTCTGCATGTCGCACACATAAACCAGGGCATCAAGACTATCGAGAACAGTCACCATGCCGCGATAGCTTTCTTCGGGGAGCTTGAACTCGTTGTCATCCATCGGTTTAGGCATTAGGAAAGACTCAGTAGATGCTCGGTTAACTGGCGCTATATCGTCTATGGAGGTTAGCCTTATTTAAGTGTTTGTTCGCATTCCTAATACAGAATACTGTGTTCGTCCTCCATTTGCACGAAGTCGCGTGGCGTTACTATGATCTCGATCAATAAAACTTCAATTTAATGAATTTCATCACCCCGATCACGTGTCCCTGGCGAATTGCCAATCAGGCCGCAATCGGAGTCTGGAAGAGGCCTTGGCAGTCCGTTTCCGAGGGCGTGTTGCCACCTAGCGATGTATGTACGCGAATCCCATTGTAATAGTCCTTGAAGGCGCAGACGGTCCCTTGGGGCCGGGCTTTCCCCTACTGTGCGGCGAGAACAGACGGCGATATTTCCGATTCTTGAGCGCTCGGTGAAACCTGAGGATGGTGGCGGGCTTGACAATGATCGCGGCTTTAAGCACCCGGTTCCGATTCATCGAAAGCGACCATAGGCCCACCAAGATCCTATCCGGGACCCTGAGACTGGGTGCCCGCCGACGGGCACGATTGATGATCAGGAGTTGATGCTTCACCAAAAGCGTTTCTGCGACGACGGCCCTGACGCCGCCCGGCCCAAGAAGCTTGGCGACGGTGGCGAGAAGATGGACGATGAGCACCAACAGATCCCGCATGGCGGCCTATGTTAGAGGTACGCCGCTGATTTGCAAGGCTTTGAAATTGTGCATACTTATCGGCAGCGTACTAATTCGCCACCCACAGGCCGTCACTTGCTCAGCTAATGGCAGAAAGTTTTCCAAACACCACCATCGATATCGTCGGCAAGGGTAAATCGACTAACCGGATCGGCAAACTCGAATATCAGCGGTTCACGCGCATCATAAAAGGAGAGCATATTCCCTGCATCGGCATGCGGCAGTACTTCCGGTTGGGTGTCGTCGATGCCAGCGCCGTACTCAGCTCCGTCGATGACACGCGCATCTTGAGTTGGTACTGCGCTGCACCGCTTACGAAGTTGACTGACGAGACCCTGGAGAGGTTTCTGCAGGACATCAGGATAAGGGGTCTTCGTTTGACAGAGCGCAGACAAAAGCAGAACATGCGCGGCTGACAAATCGTGGTGATTTGACTCATGCTGAACAAGCAACAACTTGGACTGTACGACTCGGTCGTCGATGGGGCGGCATTGGAGCGCACCGCTGCCCGCTTTGCGGAACGCGAGATTGTGCTCCCCACCTTCGCACAGCTCGCCAACCCCTCGACCATACCGTCGGCGATCACCGCGGCACTAACTCAAGTCGGGGCAGACGACCCGCACCCATTGAATCTTTGGCGGGTGCACTGGCATAACGGCGCCGATCGGACCTCCCGGGTGGATGTGCCGGAATATATCTCGCTGCCCGGCGAGCTCACCGGGATTGATGCCACCATCTTAATCGCGCTCGGCAACCGCTTTCCCATGATTCGCGCCCACAAGGTACTGGCCGCTTATGCCTGTCTGGCGCCGCGCATCGTGGCCGGGGGATTCGATCCCACCCGTGATCGAGCGATCTGGCCTTCGACGGGGAACTACGCGCGTGGCGGGGTGGCCATCTCCCGCATCATGGGTTGCCGAGGGGTAGCGGTTATGCCGGAAGGGATGTCCCGCGAACGCTTCGAATGGCTGGAGGAGTGGATCGCCGGTCCGGATGATGTGATCCGCACCTATGGCACGGAGTCCAACGTGAAGGAGATCTACGACGCGTGCAACAAGCTCGCGAAAGATCCAAGCAACGTCATTCTGAATCAGTTCTCCGAATTTTCGAACCACCTTGGTCATTACCGGGTCACCGGTCCTGCACTTGAGCGAGTGTACGAGCACGCGGGCGCCGGCCGGCTCACGGCCTTTGTATCCGCGTCGGGTTCCGCCGGCACCCTGGGTGCGGGCGATTACCTAAAAGAGCGCCTTGGCGCGCGCATCGTGCCGGTCGAAGCCCTTGAATGTCCTACCATGCTCTACAACGGTTATGGCGAACACAACATACAGGGCATTGGCGACAAACATATTCCGCTGATCCACAACGTCACCAACAGCGACGACGCGGTGGCTATTACCGATCAGGCCACCGATAGCCTGCTGCTGCTCTTCAACACCGACGCAGGCAAATCACTGCTTCGCGCTAAGGGCGTTGACCCAGCGCTGGTCGACGAGCTGCGTCATCTCGGGCTTTCGTCGATTGCCAACATGCTCGCCGCGATCAAAGTGGCCAGATACCACCGGCTAGACAGCGGCGATGTCATCGTCACCGTGGCTACTGACGGCATGGAGATGTACCGCTCGGAGATCGACAAGATCACCGCCCGTAACCACGGCGGCTATTTCGATTCACAGGCCGCTGTTGCCACTTATGCCCGGTTCCTGGACGGGGCAAACACCGGAGAGATTCTGCATCTGGGCCCGGTGGAACGCCGACGCATCTTCAACCTGGGTTATTACACCTGGGTCGAACAGCAGGGCGTGGACTTCGATACCTTTGAGGCTCGGCGCGATCAGTCCTGGTGGGATGCCCTGCGCCCGTTCACCGCCCACTGGGACGAGATGATCACCAGTTTCAACGAACGTACCGGTGTTTCCGTTTGACCTTCTCTTCAGCGAACATTCGCCGCTAGTTTCTGGGATTAGCTAATCACACAGGCGGTAGGGTTCGGAAACGAAGCGCGATATTCTGATCTTGTGTGAATAGAGGAACTTAGGCTATCCGAATCACGGGGAGTCAAAATGATTGAAAAACTGATTGCTGGAGTAAAGCGATTCCAGAAAAATTTTTTCCTCGGGCGTAAAGCCTTGTTTAGCGAGTTGGCCACCGGCCAACATCCGGAATTCCTGTTCATCACCTGCTCCGACTCCCGCATCGACCCTAACCTGCTCACTCAGACTGTCCCGGGCCAGCTGTTTATTTGCCGCAATGCCGGAAATATCGTGCCCCCGCACAGTACTTTCACTGGCGGTATCACCGCTTCGATTGAATACGCCGTTTGCGTACTCGGAATCAAACACATCATTGTTTGTGGTCACAGTGATTGCGGTGCGATGGCAGCGGCGCTGAATACCAGTGAACTGGGGGACCTGCCCCATGTCAAAACTTGGCTCGGCCACAGCCGCGGTGCCGTGGAAGCCACTAGGGCCCGCTGCAACTGTGGTGAGAGCAGTGATACCAATGATGTCCGTCAGCTACACATGCTGATCGAGGAGAATGTGCTGCAACAACTGCAACACCTGCGCACCCACCCCTCCGTGGCCGCCAGAATTGCTACCGGGGATATTCAGCTACACGGTTGGCTCTACGATATCGGGACCGGCGACGTGCATGTCGCCAACGAACAAAATCGTGAGTTCCTCCCGTTGTAGGAGTCACATTCACATACGTCGCCCATGACCCCACAGTCATCCGGCTGTATTCGGAACGGATCGAAAGAGATACCTTGGTGTACCAGATTTGATGGGATGGACCCAGCCCTCTTTCTTAACGGCTTCCAATGAGCCAGCATGAAGCAGTCTATTCATGTCGATAAAGAGGGAGGGTCCAAGAATGAAGGTTACTACGCTGAGCATCGATCTGGCAAAGCATGTGTTCGTGCGACCTGAAAGTCGCTTGGGTTTCTGTTTCACAGGAGGCATCAAGGCCTGATGAAACCGTTTGTTCCGTCAAACGTTCCCTACCCAGGCATGCGGAGCCGGTAACAGCTCGGTGTGAAGCCCTGGGGACAATGTAACCGCCGAGAACTCGGTACGCCGAGCTGTGAGGTAAGGTGGAATCTGCCAGCACCAAGGTGGAGAGGGGCTAGGGATGAGTGGGTACGACCAATGCATATGAACCTCTGTTAAACGTCGTGAGCTTTGACAAGCCAAAGGTGCTGATGGGCTTGAACCAAAAGGGTGTGCGGTGAGGTAGGGTCTCTAAATACTAGGCCATCATGGACAACCAGCCGCCGGCGAAGAGGAGGGGTCCGCCCCGCTCGGAGACTCAAGGGGAACAGGGTAAGCCCATAACGCTGCCGGCAACGGCAGGCGAACCGCAAGGAACGCTGTTGGCGCGGTGGGTAGAGGATAGCGGAAAAAGCGAATGCCTCTCGGTAATGGGGAGGATACGGGCTGAAACATCGTCCGACACGAAAGTGGGCAGACTTCCGCGTGGTCATTCTAAGATCATAGGCGCAAATCTTTACGGCGCCAATTCCAGAAGATCCTACCTAACTGGGGCGTTGGGTCGATATCGGCCCACATCGGTTGAAGTTACGGTTCTCGCTTGGTGCTGCGCCGGATGGCTAAGGGTAGCGCTGGCGCCTTTAAGTTGTTTGGGTGGCTCATATTTGATGCGGTGGTGACATTGGGAATAATTACGACGCTATTCCTGGCATTTTTTGTGTTGTCCCCTCTTCTTTTGCACGAAAACTTGGACGCGACACTAGTGGAAGTTATGGCCGGTGCGCTGCTTTCTCTATTTGAGGTTGAATCTGTCGATGACTTTCCAATACTCGGAATCTTCCTATATTCAACCTTCTTCACCTCGGTCTGGGTCTGGCTTTACGCGTTCGCCGGCATCGCCGTGCGACTCGTCTATCGGGCAAGGGGGACCCAAGCCTTCTTAGACACCCATATGAACGTTGCCACTCGTCCGTTGTCGGTCATGTGCGGCGTGCTTATCGTGTTGTTCACGATTGCCTACTGGCCTGCTATGGCGATAGCTGGATGACTAAACGCATCAGCGGAAACTATGCGCGCATAGTCATGAGTGACATCTTCCTAAGTTATCACAGCGAAGCGATTGATGTGTGCCTAGACCAAGTTAAGGCTGGGTTTGCTTGGCACTATAAGAAATACCAGCGTGAACCAAGCCTAGAAGACCAAAAACTCTATGCAGATGCCGAAATCAGAGCAAGAGATGAAAGACTAGGTTTGTGGCGCGAGAACAATCCTAATCCGCCTTGGGAGTATCGGCAGCTGTATAGATCACAATAGTAAGGAAGACCTATTCTAGCTTTAATAGGCCGGTCTCCCAGAAAAGATGCTTGTTGCTATCAGAGAATACATTGACATAGATCAACTCTTTCTTTGTCGTTGTGTGCTGGGATGCGTCGTTATTCGACGGGTCTAGACTCGTAAATGCGGGTTGATGAGAGGAAGGAGAATCGCACATGACTTGTTCAAAACATCCGGATTCTTCGATGATGAGGTGCCCAGGCTGTAATGGCAGAGGGTATTATCAGAAGATGGGTTTTAACAACATGTTGGTGTCAAACGTGTGCACAGTGTGTATGGGAAAGAAGGATGTCTGCCGGGACTGTTACAATAGAACTGACGACGCGACAACCCGAGACATGCACGTTGCAAGAGATATCGTGATCAAACACGGTAGAGACCCATCCAAGAAGTAACTGAGTGTAGGCGGTAAGTAGATTCACTCATCTCGGACGGCATCCAGTTTCTCACTGGCCTCAAACACACATGCGAGGTTCTTTTCAGTTTCGCCGATATATTTCGAAACCACTGCTGCCAAATCGACGCGATATAAAGGTTTGCCCAGATCTTTTACCAGCAGCTTCGCTGCCAGGGTTTTACCGCTCCCGGACGGACCGAAGAATAATGCAAGACGACCGGCGTCTGTTTGGGCTTGTGAGTAGTTCGTCAGCGGCCGTTGAGTTTAACCGCCAGGGATTCGTTGAGCGCGCCAAGGCCTGCCCCGATGATGAAATCGAAATCCTCGATCCAGAGAGAACACGCGAACGGGGCATTCGAGCGATGATCCGGCTGCGCGATGCAAATGGGGATTTTTCGTTTGTTCATGCAGGGTTTCAAGTAAATTTCGACGGTGAAATGGAATGTATCCCGATGCGATTTATTCAGGCAACACACGTGCTGCTTTATGCGGCGGGATATCAGGCCCTGTGTTCCGATGGAGCGGGTATGGTTGAAATCGACAGGGATGATGATGAGTGGATCTTGCATGAAGCGTGCAAGCACATTTGAAACGGACCAAAAACCTAGACTCTCAATTCGATCAATGACTGAAGAAACCGAAAGCCAATCTGGAGTAACGGTTCTTCGTCTCGAGATTGATAAAGAGCTCTGGGAGCAAGTGCAGACCCTGGACGACGCTGGCCCAGATGACAAAGTCTACATGGTATCCTTTGAGTCGGACGGCACGACCAGGGTGGCATTTGGCGACGGTCAGCGTGGACGCCGCCTACCATCTGGTGGCCCGACAATTACGGTGAGTTATCGAGTCGGGAGCGGGACCAGTGGAAATGTGGTCGCTGCGACGTGGGCGTCCAAGTCGCAAGTGAACGCCATCACCTTGCAGACCCGTGTCGTGCGAGCCGAGAATAAGATAAGCATTGAGGCGCATGAAGCGCCGCAAGGCTGTCTTCGCACTCTGTTTACCTTGATCAGGTCGTGTGTAATCAAGGGTCGCAATCGTTACGTAGAGTTACCTAAGTAATTGGGAACGGATTCAAAGAGGCCGCAGGGTGTACCAGATTTGTACCAGCTTGCGCTGGGGTAGCCTATAGATACCGCCTATTTAGATAGGAAACGAAAATGGCAAGCGATACAAGTGATTGATTTGTTTAGCTCCCCTCCTCCACCGAGCCAGCTGTTAACCACCCTGTCGGCGGTTCGAGTCCGTCCCGGGGAGCCAACTAAAACAAAGCGTTAGAGTCCCTCAACGCTTCCCGTTTAAAGCTTGTGTACCCGTTTTGTGCCAGCGCGTTGCGCGCCTGGAACGTGAATTCGCGGCTATTCTGCCCGACAACGCCTGCGTGATGCGCGGCGTTAGCAGTCACTAGAGTTACAGAGGTAGAATAGCAAACTGAAGTAGATTCGAGAATTACTATGGCGAGAACTGTTAAAGAATTGGAAGATGAGATTCGCTCGTTGAGCGCCGATGAGCGAATGCAGTTGTTGCGCGAGCTAATCGCCGATCTCGACGGGACCATGGACCAGGACGTTGAGAAAGCGTGGTTAGACGAAGCAGAGCGCAGACATAAGGAACTAAAAGAAGGGCTACTCGAGCCCGTCCCAGCAGAAGAGGTGTTTGCACGGGCTAGGGCTCGTACGCTCGCCGCTTGAGCATCAATTCGCCACGGACGGGTAGCGGTTTCCACATTACGGTTCCCACGAGCATCTTTCTAGCCGCGATGCAATCCCGGGCCACAGAAAAGCTTTCGTGGAACGGAACCCTAACTGCTGTACAGCCACGCATACGACTAACGCGCTCCTTTGACGAGCGAAGCCATACCTACCAAGGGTATGTGCTGCGGGTTGCCGGAGCACTCGGGCATGAGCAACGTGAATTCCTTGTGGCTGTTGGCGAGGTTGCTCATAAAAAACATCAATTCAGGCGCGGCGACAGTGTGAGTGGTCAAGGGGAGCTTGTAGCCGATCCACACCTTGAGGTCGCTGATCTATACAAGGTCAGCAAGTTGACCGTTCTCGCCCGCGCAATGGACACGCCTGACCACCCTCCTCCTTGGTACGGCATTCCTGCACCGTTGACCGTTTACCGCGAGCGTGGTCACCGTCGTCTTGCTGCGAGGACCTACGAGATCGCCTGCGCCGGCTGCATCTGGGGCTCCAAGATGGCGGTAGAAATGATCATCGATCAATGGAACCCCCGTCAGCGTCGTTACCGTACCGAGACATTCTGCTATGGACCTCTGTCGTGCCCCATCTATAAACCCGGTCCGACTCGGAAAGTACTCGGCCGCCGGGGAATGTCGTACGAAGAACAAGACTGGGTCGACCAGGAAGCGACCTCCCACAGACATCCAGATGAGTAGATAGCATCAGGAGTTGACCTGCTGTCCATATTGCTAATTCGCCAGGGACACCTGGCAAGCCGGTCTGCGTACGCTATGCACAGGTAGTAGTACTCCTTGGTGATCGGATGAAATGAAGATTGGGTCAAGACCTCATTTTCTCATCTCCTATTTCAGGTTTTCCTCCGTATAGAGGGACAGTTCAATCATTCGCTCCAACAATTGATCGGCCGAGTAACCCGGAAAATTCTTGTAGACCAGTTCTTTGGCAAAGAGTCTGCAAATATAGCGCAGCTTGAGCGCTCTACTGCGAGACGCGTACACAAAATCTCGATGCCCGTTGTTTATGACAATCACATTCTGATCGGTGTCATAGCGGGATCTCCAGAGGTCCCCTGGTTCGCGTTGGAACGTATAGCCAGGGAGGCCGTGCTTGCTCGCAGAGGATTCCTTACTTTCGGGTAATAATGATTCCGTCACTGTGATGATCCCTTCGGCTTCTCGCACGACAGGCCCCTGCGTAACGGCCACCATTAGACGTACCAGTCCCGGCTCTGAAGGGGCTTTAAAGGTAACGATTTCGCTATCAGCGTTCTGGAGGCTGCCGCCACCTTCTATAATCTCCCAAAGAAACTCAAGATTGTGCTCGACCAAGTGGCGCGAACGGTCACGGGGTATGGCACGTAAGGTCCTGGACACACTCACCGGCACGAGGCATGAGGCGGGGGACACCCGTACGCTGAATAAAGGGCCAGCATATTCGAAGAACTGCTTTTGGTCGGTCTTTTTATTAACTAGATCGTCATTCTCGATGATACCCGCGCCCGTATCGGTTGCTGTGACGTCCGGGGTAGTACTCCGCGGTCGCAGGACGCGTGCCTCGCCTCTTTCCTGGACATCAAACCAGTCGTACTCTTCGGCGGGCAGCGCAAGTAGCGCCTCCTTAAACGCCCTTTGGATCCTGCGCAATATTTCGCGGCTTGCGCGCTCTTCTTCCGCCCGCTTCTGCTCATCGATAATTCGGGCTACAACGTCCTCGACCGGTTGCAGGGATGTACACACAGCTGCGAAGGCTTCATCCTGAACGACGCCTGTGCGTGTTCCTGGCGTGAGATTAAGAAAGGGTGCATCCACGATTCCCTGCAGATAGCCGGCTGTCCAGGGGGTGTGCTGAAAGGCTTCGAGCTGCGTAACGTCTTCAATCACGCGCGTGCCAGAACGATAAAGTCCGACTTGGTTGTCAGAGTCAGGGTCCGTCAGATAAAGCTCAAGGTACACTTCGCCGTGCAAAGTGGTTGGCATCGGTAATTGGTGTAGTAATCGGCCGGTGAACTGTCGCGGCTCCACTTTGTACTCTTTCCGGGCATGCCGGTCGACTACCTTGATCTCAACACCCGATTGGCGGATTCGATCACGCAACTCCGATGCCAGGTACCACTGAATTTTTTCACCACTGAACTGTCGTATGCCGGAGAGCAGTGGTTTGATTTTTAACTCTGTTCCGTAAGCCGGAAACAACGCGCGTTTTTGAACGAGAGTATAGCCTGGGTCACCTTTTTGCATGCGCATCTGATAGGTTTTTCCATCAAACCCCGACGAAGTCAGCGTGAGCGCTTCGCCTACCGTCCAGAAACTGAGCAGACCAATCCCGTACTCCCCCTGAATTCCTTCAATACCCTCGGCTTTCAGCCGGCGTTTAACGGAATCACAGATGTGCGTGGCTACGAACCGGAAGTTCGGTATACCGTGTTCATCTCTAGGGATACCCTCACCATCGTCTGCAACAAGCAGGTAATGTTCACCTTGTTCTCTACCACGGGTAATCGTGATGTGTTGGGCATGCGCATCGATACCGTTTTCGACGAATTCAGCGACCGCTTTCAATGGGTTAGTCTGCGACAGCGCAATAATCGCAATAGCATTCCAACCGTCCCCGATGCGGAGCTTGCCGGACTTGGTCTGCTTTTTCCGCTTTTTGGTTACCAGCTCCATAGCCAGGTAAAATCAATCACGATATCGTGGGGTACGGGACAAAACACCAGAGAGTGTGCCATTATCCTGTCGAGCCGTCGATGCATCGACAGGATCCGCAGTCCATTTTATTACGTCAAACAGCCTGCCTAATGGGATGTCCGGTTCTTCTATGTCAATCGGGCAAAACGCGGGCTAGGGCCGGAAAGACGTTTTACTCCGTCTTTCGTGGCCTGCCGCGGGACAGTGGCATATTTGTTGACGCGGAGCCTTCTAATGGGTGGCCCCATTTGTTGTATTTGCCCATTGACCGCCAAGTCGCTAGTGCAATAATGCAGGCCCTCTTTGCTGTCACGAAGTCGTCAAATGTCATGGCTCGACGTCTCTTATCCCGCATTCACCAGTAGTACTTGTGAGGCTTGTGATTGCCGAGCGGCGGCGTGAGCCCATCTGTATCAGCACCGTGTAGTATCAACCAGCAGATGCGCCTGTTTTCTCTGCGCCGGGGTCGTGTCATGAAGAGCTTGCACCACCACTTTGGCGTACCGGTTGGGAAGTGCGGCCCATAACGGTGGCGGTACCGACGCAGCAAGCGGCCGCCGGGGCCGCGGTCGCTTGATTTGTTCGTCGTGGACATGGTTTCCTCCAGCGTTGAAGACGCTGAAAGATGTCCAGACAGAAGTAGTACCGCGTGGCGCGCATGTGTCGCTCTTTCTTACTCAGATTCTCTAACTGGTAAACGGCGCAATCGGTACCGCGCATCCCCGACGACCGTAAGTGCCCCTTGATCAAGCTCCTCGCTTGATTTAGCCAACACATCCATCAATTTCGGGATCACCGATGCAGGGGTTTCGTCATGTAACCGGAAGATGATGACGCTCGGGGAGTCTGACAGACCCAAGGCCAGCAAATCACCAAAGTCCAGGTCGAACGTCAAAATGATACGGCCTTCGCGACGGGCCTTATCAAGGATCTCCGCGTCGCTGAGGCGTTGCAGACCCTCGTCTCGTAAGTGCCGTGCATCGTGTCCCGCCTTCCGGAGGGCTTCTACGGTACTCAGAGAAATACCGACGTCGGCCAGAAACTTCATTTCTCCGCCGTGGACAGCGGATGCACCTCTTCTCTGGCCAGCGATGCGGCGTACTGCAGTGCCTGGCGAATATCCTCAGACTCTAGGTCCGGATGATCCTGCACGATTTCTTCCGTTGTCATACCATTGGCCACAAGGTTCACCACGTGGGCGACCGTTACCCGCATTCCGCGAATACAGGCTCGGCCCCCCATAACCTTAGGGTCAAATGTGATACGGTCAAACACGCGCCTACCCTCTTGTGCCATTCGCAATACTCAGCGTCTCATTCTCACACAAGCATCGGTCCTGCACCATGTCGAAAGGCTCCTGGACGCTGCGATATCGGCACATAGAGAAATTATAGTCTTCGGGCATTGTGACGCGCGCCACCTGTGGGTCCCGAATACTCATGCAACCTGAGGGAGGTAGTAATGATGTAGTCCGTGGACTGCAGGGAACTCGATGAGTTGGCCGGGTTTGGCTGATTGGACAGATCG
>JAOTYS010000250.1 GCA_029861795.1 Gammaproteobacteria bacterium
GTTCGACTGCACGCTGCAGTCACCGCAGCCTTCACATACCAGTTCGTTGATGAAGACCCGTTTGGCGGGATCCTCTAATAAACCGCGTTTACGTCTGCGACGTTTCTCGGCGGCGCAGGTCTGATCATAGATTATTACTGATACGCCTTGGTAATTCCGCAACTCGCGTTGTATACGATCTAGCCTGTCGCGATGGGCGACGCTGGTGCCGTCGGCCAATGCCGCACTATTCTCGTACTTTTCCGGCTCGTCGGTGACCACAATGATGCGGCGCACACCCTCGCCATATAACTGGTGCGTGATCTGAGGAACAGTCAGGCTCCCATCAACGGGTTGACCCCCGGTCATGGCTACGGCGTCGTTGTACAAAATTTTATAAGTCATGCTTACATTCGCTGCGATCGCAGCCCGGATTGCCAGCACGCCGGAGTGAAAGTAGGTGCCATCACCTAAGTTTGCGAACACATGCTGTGTTTCGGTGAACGGTGCCTGACCGATCCAGGGTGTCCCTTCGCCACCCATCTGGGTAAAGGTCTCGGTGTTGCGGTTCATCCACGTGGCCATGTAGTGACAGCCGATCCCCGCAAGCGCACGGCTACCCTCTGGCACCCGTGTCGATGTGTTGTGTGGACAACCCGAGCAGAAATAGGGTTTGCGCTCAATACCCAAACTACGATTGGCCAACGCCTGCTCCTTGGCATTGAGAAACGCTAGTCGATCGCGAATCCGTTCGCTGGTGTAAAACCGAGTGATCCGTGCGGCGATGACTCGTGCGATCCGTGCTGGAGTTAGTTCATCTGTAGAGGGTAGGATCCAGTTTTGTTCTTCATCGAACTTGCCGATCACACGCGGCCGGCTATCAGCTTCCCAGTTGTATAGTTGTTCTTTGAGCTGATTCTCGATCAGCGCACGTTTTTCCTCAACGACCAATACTTCTTCCAGTCCATGTGCGAACTCGCGCACACTTTCTCGCTCCAGCGGCCACGGCATACCAACTTTGAGCACCCGCAGGCCAATCTCCGCAGCATGAGGATCGTCTATGCCTAAGTCCTCCAATGCTTGACGAACATCCAGATAAGACTTGCCGGTGGTGACAATCCCAAAGCGAGGATTAGGGCTATCGATTACCACACGATTAAGATTATTAGCCCGTGCAAAGGCCAGCGCAGCATAGAGTTTGTGTTTTTGCAGCCGTAGCTCTTGTTCCATGGGCGCATCGGGCCAGCGGATATGTACCCCATCAGGCGGCGGTTCAAAATCGAGTGGTGCTACTACTTTCACGCGTTCAGGATCGGCATACACTGAAGCAGAGGAATCCACGATCTCGGCAATGGTTTTAAAGCCGACCCAGCAACCGCTATAACGGGACATTTCCCAACCCAGGATTCCTAAATCTAGGATCTCCTGAACGCTCGACGGGTGGAGCACCGGAATTTGGGCGTCCACGAAGGCATATTCGCTTTGGTGGGGTAGGGTGGAAGACTTACAAGTATGATCATCACCTGCTATGGCAAGTACCCCACCATGGGGCGATGTGCCGGCGGCGTTGGCGTGCTTGAACGCGTCTCCGGAGCGGTCCACACCCGGACCCTTGCCGTACCACAGCGCAAACACGCCATCATAATTGGCACCCTCAAATAGATTGACTTGCTGGCTACCCCATACCGCGGTGGCGGCCAAATCTTCGTTGAGACCGGGATTGAAATGGATATGGCCGTTATTCAGAAACCGGCTCGCCTGCCATAGCGCTTTATCATATCCACCCAGTGGGGAGCCACGATAGCCCGAGATAAAACAAGCGGTGTTGAGACCCGCTTGTTGATCACGGCGACGTTGCATCAGGGGCAGGCGCACCAATGCTTGGATACCGGTCAGGTATATGCGCCCATGCTCCAGCTCGTACTTGTCGTCAAGTGTAACCGCTGCAAGTGCCATGATCTTTTGTCGAGTCTTGTAATCGTTGTTGGTCGAAGTTGGTGATAGCGACTGTGTACACGCTACAGCGTCCGATGGGTATCCTGAAGAGCTGAGGGTCACCGATGCGTCGTTGTCATTCGCTGGGAGGTTAATCCTAACACTCGCGACGATCGGCGGTCGGTCTGCCACACGAGTAACCGCACGACAGGATTGTTGAGCTGCACAAAAGTGTATCCACGATTCATCTTCCCAAAAACAGGATCGCTGCTCACCGCCTAGACCTCTAATTCTAGGTCATTACGGTCGCTTGGGTGCGAGAGTGCCCTTTTGGGGCAATCGCGAGGGTAACTATATAATTCACACCTTTCACCGTCAATTTGCTGCGCCACCCGCATGTGTTCCATTATTTGGAGTTGTGAGTAGTCATGTGACGCCGATATGTACGTATGTTTAGCTGAATTCGACTACGCTAAGTAATATGGCTCGGACTACTATGGATTCAACGCACGCTGATACAGGGACGGGAACCCACGCCGGCAATACAATTGCGTTTCCAATTAATCTCAAGCGGCCTGATCTATACGTCAATCGCGAGCTCAGTCAGCTTGCATTCAACCGTCGGGTTCTGGAGTTGGCTACAGACGAGGCCATCCCGCTGCTGGAGCGGTTTCGTTTTTTGTGCATCTCCAGTGCTAATCTAGACGAGTTTTTCGAGATTCGCGTCGCCGGTTTGAATCAGCAAGTCGCCTACGGCTCTGTTCAGACTGGACCCGACAACCTCGGGCCGGCCGATGTGCTAAAGCGTATTAGTGACTCCGCGCATGCGTTGGTTGACGAACAGTATCGTGTTTTGAACCAAATTTCGATTCCAGCGCTTGAGGCAGAGGACATTCGCTTTCTACGGCGAACAGAATGGAAGCCTAAGCTTGTCGCATGGGTAGAGGAATACTTTAACGATGAAGTACGCCCAGTATTGAGTCCTATTGGGCTCGATCCAGCCCACCCTTTCCCAAGGGTGATTAACAAAAATTTGATTTTTATTGTGTCGCTTGAAGGCAAAGATGCATTCGGACGACGTAGCGGATTGGCCGTAGTACAAGCACCCTCGTGCACTGCCGAGGCTAATTAGCCCACCGGCGGAGTGCGGCACGACGTCTCACGAGTTTGTATTTCTATCATCCGTTATTCATGCTCATGTGGGCGGACTCTTTCCTGGGATGAAGGTAACGGGCTGTTATCAGTTCCGGGTAACGCGAAACAGCGATTTATTCGTCGACAACGAAGAAGTAGATAATCTTTTGAGAGCACTTGAGGGAGAGTTGCCTTCCCGGCGGTTTAGAGACGCGGTGCGCTTGGAAGTCGCTGACAACTGTCCATCGGCTATCTCGGATTTTCTGTTACGACACTTCAAGCTAGCCGCGGATGCGCTATATCAGGTCAACGGCCCGGTCAATTTGAGCCGTCTGTTAGCGCTTCCAGAAATGGTGGACCGGCCCGAGCTCAAGTATCCCGGATTCACGCCGGATCTACCCAAGCGTTTTGTGAAAAACAGAAACATTTTCGAGGCAATACGCCGAGGCAATGTAGTGCTGTTACATCCGTTTCAGTCGTTCGCACCGGTGATCGACTTTGTTCGGCAGGCTGCTGCGGACCCCAACGTGTTGTCGATCAAGCAAACGCTTTACCGAACGGGTGACGACTCGGCCATCGCTGAAGTATTGCGTGACGCCGCGCGTTCCGGCAAGGAAGTCACGGTAGTGATCGAGCTACGTGCACGTTTTGATGAGGCCGCCAACATTGAGTTGGCGAATGATCTGGAAGAAGCCGGCGCCCATGTGGTGTACGGTGTCGTAGGTTATAAGACCCATGCCAAGATGATACTTGTAGTGCGACGTGAAGGTAAAAAGTTAAGACGTTATGTGCATCTTGGAACCGGCAATTACCACGCGCGCACGGCACGTTTGTATACCGACTATGGCTTACTGAGCTGTGACAAGGCTATCGGCGAGGATGTGGACAAGCTATTTCATCAGCTCACTGGCTTGGGTCGAGCGGGCAAGCTGAAAAAGTTGCTGCAATCGCCGTTTACCTTGCATAAAGGGATGCTGCAGCATATCAAACGAGAAACTGATTGCGCTCAGCACGGAAAGGAGGCGCGCATCATTGCCAAAATGAATGCAGTAGTGGATCCGCAAATCATTCAATCCCTCTATGAGGCCTCTCAAGCGGGCGTGAAGATAGATCTTATCGTGCGTGGTGTCTGTTGCCTAAGCCCTGGCGTTCCGGGGGTGTCAGAGAACATCCATGTGCGTTCAGTCATTGGGAGATTCCTGGAGCATACACGGGTATTCTATTTCCTTAACGATGGTGATCCGATCGTGTTTTGTTCCAGCGCGGATTGGATGCAGCGCAACTTCTTCTGGCGGGTGGAGGCTTGTTTTCCCATCAAGGACAAACGCCTCAAGGAAGATGTCATTAAGTATGGGCTGATGAGTTATCTCTCGGATAACACCCACTCATGGATCATGCAGCCGGATGGAAGCTATAAGCGCTCAAAGCCCGGCACTCATAAACCGCGGTCTGCCCAGTCGATGCTATTGCGGCACTATTGTGAGTGACATTTCGCAGCAGTTACCACCTGTCTAGTCATCTGTAGGTCAGTTCAAAAGTCCCTATCTTGAGGTATGTCCGCTCTTGCGCTAGGTCTACCTCCGTTAAGGGATGCGCTTGTAACCACTTTGGTGGGAACTGGATATGCAACGAAGAATCTCTGGGCCTCAGTGAAAAATCCGGAAGCGCTGCAGTCGCTCTGCTGCGGTGTAGCAGCACTGCGAGGCGCAAAATGACTGACAGGTACCGGATTTTCTCCATCACATCTCCAGGCGGGTCTGCGTAGGCCGAAGTGGCGAATTTGCGACGATGGTCGCGGATCAGTGCGGCCAATTGCACTTGGTCTTGGCGAGAAAACCCTGGCATGTCAAGATGCTTTATGAGATAAGCGCCATGCTTTTGGTATTGACTGTGTGCGATGGCAAGCCCGATTTCGTGGAGTCGGCAAGCCCAATCGATCATTTTGCCGTCCGCTGCCGAAGTCAAACTCCACTTCTCTGAAGCCTGTTCGAGGCAGTATTTGGCAGTAGTGTCCACACGTTGGGCCTGACCCTTATCCACACCATAGCGCGTCATGAGCTCGGCAACAGTAGCATCGCGCACATCGTGTTCGTGGATTCGACCAAGAAGATCATGCAATAGACCTTCGCGCAGTGCACCCGTGGACACGCTCATTCTATCAATCTCAAAGCTTTGGAAGATCGCCATGAGGATGGCGAATCCTCCTGGGAACACTGAACCACGCTCTCGCGATACACCCAAGGAATCAAGTGTGTCGACGTTACCAGCGGCAACAAGGGCGCGACGCAAGCGATCTAATCCATCCCGCGTAATGGTGCCATCACTCCACTTTTGACGACGCAGCACCTCGGCGATTGCCAGAATAGTACCGGAAGATCCCACCGCTGTGTCCCAACCGATCTGTCTGTAAGTGGTCTCAATGATTTCCAGCTCTTGACGCGCAACCAGAATGGCCTTCTTCATGCCCTGCTTGGTGATGTTACCTTCCTTGAACAATGTTTTGCTGAGCCCTACGCAGCCTATATACAGACTCTCAGTGTATTGCGGCTGGAACCCCTGCCCGATGATCAACTCCGTGCTGCCACCGCCGATGTCGATCACCAAACGTTGTTTCTTGTCGTCAAAGATATTGTGAGAAACACCTAGATAAATTAGGCGGGCTTCTTCACGCCCCGCGACTACTTCGATTGGGTGACCCAATGCACGTTGCGCTTGCGTCAAGAATTTTTGGCCGTTGCGGGCTTGACGAAGAGTATTGGTACCAACAGCGCGCACGCTGCCTTGTGGTAGCTCTCTCACCCGTTGGCCAAAACGTCCCAGGCATTCGAGCGCACGGCCCATGGCTTTATCAGAGAGATGGCGTTGTTTGTTGAGGCCCCCTGCCAGCCGCACCATTTCTTTGAGCCGGTCGATGACTTGAATGCGCTCGCCGCTGACTTCAGCGACGATCATGTGAAAGCTATTAGATCCCAGATCGACCGCGGCAATGGATTGTTTGGGATCCGCCGTCATTCACCTCGAAGGTCACGGGGGCGGGTGATCAACAAGTTGCGCCCAGAGCCTGGATAGAGCTGGGCCCAATCTTCGGGCATCTCGAATTGTGCCAGGGCGGCGGTGGGTAACAGCTTGTTATCTGTACTGTCTTCAAGCTGTGGCCCGGCCAGATAACGCACCAAAGCCTCTAGACCGGGGTTATGGCCGATCAGCATCACCGTGCTCTCTTCTGTCGGGCACTGAGCCAACACTTGAAACAAGCTGTTGAGATCGGCTTCATAGACCGAGGGCTCCCAGAACACCGTCGAACCATCAACTTGCAGCTCTTTGCACAGCCTTAAGGTAGTCTGTCTTGCGCGTGTCGCTGGGGAGCTCACTATCCAGTCGGGCCGGATGCCTTGCGCAGTCATCCAGCGGCACATGCTCTTAACCGCTTTTTTCCCGCGGGTGTTGAGAGGGCGGTCGAAGTCCGATTTGGCGTCCGAATGCCAGTCAGATTTCCCGTGACGCAGCAGTAGCAAATGACGAGAGCTCATACGCAGAAGACACCTTTAAGTGAGAATTGATTGTATCGGTCTACGGGGAGTAGATCGTGCTTTCATGCAGATACGAACCATAAAGCTGTTTCGTTGATAATAGCAGAAGCGGTGATAATCTGCGGAGCCGGGAGCTCGGTATAACTTCCATGGTTGCGCAGGCGCGATAAAAATGATAACCACTGGATAATGTTCTCTGCGATTGAAACCCGGGAGCTGGTGCCGTTCGATGGGTCCTTTAGAGTGGCCGATGCCCCCACTGCACCACCGCGCGGCAATCGGGGCAAGAAGCAGAATAAGGCAAGGCTGGAAGCATCGACTGAGGAGCTAGATGAATTACAGCGGGTACTCTAC
>JAOTYS010000251.1 GCA_029861795.1 Gammaproteobacteria bacterium
ACTCGCGGGTATCTATCTGGAAAGACTTGGTTTTGGCGTGGCTATTTATGAATGCCGGCCCGACATGCGCAAAGTCGAGCTCCCGGCGGGCCGTTCCATTAACCTCGCCCTGGCAAATCGGGGCATCAATGCACTCAGTAAAGCTGGCTTGATGGAACAGGTGAACAAGCACCTTATTCCCATGCATGGTCGTATGATCCATGATGAAGGCGGCAACGTGCAAATGCAGCCCTATGGGAATAGACCCGACGAGGTTATCTACTCGGTCTCCCGTAGCGAGTTGAACAAGATCATGATGGACACTGCGGAAGCCGCTGGGGTCACGATCAATTTCAATCAACGTTGTCAAACTATCGATTTCAAGAACAAGAGGATGGTCTTCTTCGACGAAACCACTAGTGAAACCCACGAAGAATCTTATGAGATCACTGTCGGCGCAGATGGTGGGGGCTCCGCCATGCGCGGGGCAATTGTTGAATTTACACGCGGACACGTGACCGAAGACATTCTGAGTCACGGTTATAAGGAGTTGATTGTACCGCCGGGTCCAAACGGCGAATTCATGATGGAGAGAAACGTTTTGCACATATGGCCTCGCGGCGGTTATATGCTCATCGCACTGCCTAATTCCGATGGCAGCTTCACTGTCACGCTGTTTCTGCCCAATGAGGGCAAAGAAAGTTTTGCCAGTTTGCAAAGTAAAGAGAACGTCGAGATGTTTTTCAAAAAACGCTTCGGCGATGTCTTGCCTTTGCTAACTAACCTAGCAGATAATTTTATTGAAAACCCGACTGGTATGCTGGGCACGATCCGTTGCTTACCCTGGCACTACAACGGTGATGCTGTGCTCATTGGGGACGCCGCCCATGCAATTGTGCCTTTCCATGGTCAAGGCATGAACGCAGGATTTGAAGATTGTGTGACCTTAAATCAGTACATCGAGCGTTACGGTACCGACTGGAGCAGAGTATTCGCCGAGTTTGAAAACGATCGCAAACCAAACGCCGAGGCCATTGCTGATATGGCGCTGGAAAACTACATCGAAATGCGAGATTCGGTTCGAGATCCAAGTTTTTTGCTCAAGAAAGAACTGGCCTGGAAGCTCGAAGAGCTCTACCCTAGTGCTTTTATCCCCCGGTACTCGATGGTCATGTTCCATCTCGTTCCGTACGCGCAAGCATATCGCCGCGGCATGATCCAGGCGGAGATATTGGATGAGCTCACGCGATCGGCAACGTCTATAGAGGATGTAGACTTTGATCGGGCCAGAGGACTCATCAAAGAACGATTGTAGACGCATCGTCCTTGGCGCCTCGGGCTAACCGGGTGCTAACATCGATTGCCCTAGAAAGATTGTAGGTGTCGATGCGATGTGGGGCGTGCGCCTAAACTCAGTCGATCAGTACGCCAACGCGAGGAAAAGCAATGTCATCAGATCATAAGAAAACGATCTCTTATGAAACATACATCGAGCCAGATGCATTACCGCGTGTTCAGCCAAGAACAAGAAGCGAGCAACCGCTCGATAATGACCCCGATGAGTCATTCTTCATCCGCACTCATCAAGCGTTCGAAATCTGGTTCGCGCAAATTCTTACGGAGCTCGAATACGCTCGACTGCTGCTTTCGCAACCACCACCAAACTATGTGCCCGAATCTGATGTTCCGCGCATCGAGCATCATGTGAGACGCGCTGCCGCGATATTCGAACTGATCCGCCAGCATTTGCCTTTGCTCGAAACACTCAGCACCACGAGTTTCTATAATTTCAGGAAGTATTTGTTTGGAGCAAGTGGAACTCAGTCCCACAGGTTTCGCGAGGTGGAATGGCTAATGGGCCTGCTTGACAACGGACTTCTAAGATACACGGAACAGAAGCTCGATCTCGAGCACAAGCTTTCGCCGGAGTCCAAGAAGCCAAAGGATAAGGTGTCCAAGAAGCGGTTCGGCAAAAGATCGGCGACGAGCTATTTGAGCCAAAGCGAAAGGGAATATGATTCGCTGATGCAATATCAGGATCAATGGAATAAAAAATGGAGTAACGATCTTCAAGATTTTGGTCCACGGGATTTCGAAGGGATGACAGCGACCCGCAAAGCGCTGCGACAACGAATGTTGGACATTCAAGACAATGGAACTTTGCGTGGCCGGGCAATCCAGTGGCTTGGAAGAACTGCATTTCCAGCGAAGCGAAGCGGACGGCCACACTCGAAATACAGCGAGCTTTTCGCGGAACAATTTCAGGATGCTTACATGGTCGCGTACGCCAACGACTTGCATGGTCTGGGTCGCTTAGAACAAATGAAGTCAATCGAAATAAAGCGATTGGAGCGGGATGCGGCCAGGAGGGCTAGATTCTTTTTAAACGAACCACATCGGCGCGCTATTGTTTTCCTTCTTCAATTTTCGAATCAGCCTCTTTTGGCTTGGCCGGCTTCCCTGGTAGAGGCGTTACTCGAACTGGACGAAGCGTTCGCGAATTGGCGGGACCGGCATATTGCAATGGTATCTCGCGTGCTTGGCGGTGGAAGAATTTCCACCCTCGGGGCTGAAGGCTCCGGGCTGCCATACCTTAGAGGAACACTAGGCAAAAGGGTGTTTCCGGAAATATGGGATGCACGATCGTATATGCTCAGTCGTGACGAAGCTAAAGACATTTATGGTGCTGAGCGGTTGAGATATTACGGCTTTCTCCGGGAGAAAACCTCTCCGAGCCAAGAGGATTGATCCAAGGCTTACTTCGATCATTCATCTTCCCGGCTGGGCCCCAGTCCTGATCCATAAGCCGGGATCAAAAATTGCCAGCATGTCGCAAAACCTATCTCGTTACTGTGAATCGTCGGTTTTGTCATGAGGCACTGGAAATCATCCGTATCCCAGTAGTGATACCTAACAAACATTAACGTGAGGTCCACGGTAAAGGGTGAATAGCCAGAGAACTCATTGGGGTATCGTGATCTTGACCGTTTTCGTTGGCGTGATTGCCGCTATGCAGGTTGGCAAAGCGCCGCCGGCGATCCCTGCCATCCGTGCTGATCTGTTAATTACACTGGTCGTCGCGGGGTGGGTGATGTCGTTGTTTAACGCCACCAGCGCCGTGCTTGGAGTGACCGCTGGTATCGCTGGTGACCGCGTTGGTCACCGAAGCATGATACTTGGTGGTCTAGCTTGCTTGTTCGTTGGTTGCACTATGGGCGGGGTCTCAACCGGTGCATTGGGTCTATTGTTAGGCCGTCTCGTCGAAGGTATCGGTTTTGTTGCGGTTGTGGTTGCGGCGCCCTCTTTGATCGCTGAGGTCACCGGCTCATCGGATAATAGGTTAGCGCTTTCAGCGTGGAGTACTTATATGCCCGCTGGTATTGCCTTGATGATGCTAATAACGCCACCGTTGCTTGCGACTTTAGGTTGGCGAGGACTATGGCTCGTAAACAGTGGGTTGATCGTTGTTTTCGCCATTGTGTTCGCGATGGGAACACGGAGGGTTGGCAGTTTGTCTACCCAACACAGAAGGTTTGCTGACGTCAGAATAGCTCTGTCTCGCCAGGGCACTTGGTTGTTAGCGGCTTGCTTTGCCACTTATGCGCTGCAGTTTTTCGGGTTGATGTCCTGGTTACCCACTTTCTTAGTTGAAAAGTTGACATACAGCAGCGGGCAGGCCGCCATCATCACCGCGTTCGTTGTCGCCTTGAATATAGTAGGAAATCTGTTGGCTGGGCGTTTGTTACAACGAGGGGTGCCGCGCTGGTGCCTTCTTGCTTTTGCAAGTGGAACCCTCGGGGTGCTCGCATTGGGAGTGTTTGCGGTCAATGTGCCTAATCTTTTGCAACTCGCAATGGCTGCAGCCTTTTCGATCGTCGGAGGATTGATTCCCTCATCGCTATTGGCCGCGGTTCTCGAGCACTCACCTTCGCCAGCACAAGTCGGAACTACAAATGGAATCCTTGTCCAAGGATCAAACATCGGGTCTTTTCTAAGCCCCCCTGCGTTTGCATTTCTGGTGACGCACTATGGGGGGTGGAGTCAAGCGAGTTGGTTACTGCTAATCGCAAGTTGTGTCGGTGTTGGGCTTGCCATCAGACTGCATCGCGTGGAGCTATTATCTTCGTAGACCACGGTCATATGGTCCTCGCTGATCCATGCGGTTTAGGTCACCATTGGACATAACGAGTGTTTTGCGTCAGAAAGTGTGTTTAAAAACCGACAGAGGTCACAGTGTCGTCGTAAATCAGACAGATCGATTTGTCGGATAGGCCAAACGGTCTTGTAAGATTGGTAGCCAGATTCTACGCTAACAATTAGACCGCCGAGTCCTTTTGGTGACATCTAAGGTGCCTTTCGGCGACATAACTCGGAGATGACTACATGCGCAGTTTAAAACTCATAACGACTTCTTCATGTTTAGTAATTCTTTTGGCCGGGTGTGCGGTGAATCCTGAAACCGGACGGGTTGGTGCCGATCCTAAAGTTTTTAATAAGGATTCCCTTGGATCCCTTGGTGGTGGCTTACTAGGCGCCGTAATATGCAATCAGCTGTTTGAAGGTCATGGCAGTCGTCCCGGTTGGACCGCCGCATGCGGCATTGGTGGGTATTTTTTGAGTAAATCATTTCTGACGAGGTCCAGTGCCGCATTTGAAAAAAATCGTGTGGGGGAGACATCGAGCTGGGTTGATCCAGACGGTCAGGCTGTCAGCGTCACACCAACTCGTACCTATTACCAAGATTCAGGGCCATGTAGGGAATATCGCACAACAGTGGAGATCGATGGTCGCACCGAAGTCGCTACGGGAAACGCGTGTCGACAGGTGGATGGGACCTGGCGTATCCAGAGCTAACGGAGAGGCAACAAAAACAGGACGAATTGTGCGAGTGTCGGAATTGCCTACCGTGCCAGCGATCACTGTAACGGTACTGTTTCCCTGGTATTTGATAGTTCTCGGCAGTAATATTGCGCCTACAGCCTGTGGCTGTCGAATATTCCGGCCTTCTTTGAAGTAAGCTTACGCAACACCCGATTTAGCGGAACCCCGCCGTGGCGGGGTTTCTGTTTAGGTTGCCTTCGAAAGGTTTATCACTAGCCCGACTAAATCTCCCCATCTTCTCAATGCGGGGAGCAAGAGAGCGTCATGGCGACATGTTTCGCGATTGAATGGTTGACTCCAATTGATTTACTGCGTCCATGACTAAAGTCGAATCAACTCCTTGACTGACGCAACCTACTCTTATCAGACGCTTAGCCCGGAGGAAATTCTGGATGCGGTGGAAAGTCAGGGATTCTTGTGCGATGGACGATTGCTGGCACTCAATAGTTATGAGAACCGGGTCTATCAGGTGGGTGTTGAGGACGACCAACCCATCATAGCGAAGTTTTATCGGCCGCACCGTTGGGGAGACGCCACCATCCAAGAGGAGCACGATTTCGCCTGGGAGTTGACCGACACCGAGATCCCCCTAATAGCGCCGCTGAAGAATGCGAACGGCGAGACCTTATACAAACACCATTTATTTCGTTTCGCTTTGTTTCCGCGGAGCGGCGGTCGTGCCCCGGAGTTGGATGATCCCAAACATTTGGAGCAAATAGGGACGTTTCTCGGTCGCATCCATATCGTGGGACAAAGCAAAACGTTTCAACATCGTCCCACACTGACTATCGAGTCGGTTGGAGAAGAGTCTTACCGATTTCTGCTCGACCAGGGCTTTATCCCCGACGAACTTACTACCGCTTATCGCTCCTTGGCTGAAGACTTGATCCAACGCGTTCGTTGGTGTTATGAGCGGGCAGGTAATGTGCGTGTAATTCGACTACACGGCGACTGTCATCCGAGCAATATTCTGTGGACCGACGACGGTCCGCACATCGTGGACCTTGACGATGCGCGTATGGGACCCGCGATACAAGACCTTTGGATGTTTATCTCAGGCGATCGCAGCTATCAAACATGGTGCCTTAACAAACTATTGGAAGGTTACACTCAGTTCTGTGACTTTGACCCTTGCGAACTACACTTGATCGAAGCGCTACGCACTTTGCGTATGTTGTATTACCACGCCTGGCTTGCCAGACGTTGGGACGACCCCGCATTCCCGAGGGCGTTCCCATGGTTTAACAGTCAACGCTGTTGGGAACAGCACATCTTGGATCTGCGTGAACAAGCGGCGCTTATGGATGAACCGCCATTACAGTTGTAAAAAATGCGGCCATTAAAGAACGGCACACACCTAAGGTGTCGGAAGGTGGCGATGGCACCATGCGCTTTGTATCACTTGCGATTGGATCTTTTGGCGTGAGGCGGTTGATTCCTTATGTTCTTCTGACTATCTCGGCGATCTGTTGGGCTGGGAATCTGACCGTTGGGCGCTATGTCTATCCTGACGTGATGCCGGCAACATTAAGCTTCTGGCGATGGTTTATCGCCTCTGTCATCTTGGCGGTGATTTTTCTGCCAGCTGTCAGACAACAATGGCAGGTGGTTGTAACGCACTGGAAATATCTTTTTTTGCTGGCGCTATCCGGTGTATTGATGTTCCACTTGTTGGTGTACTGGTCGCTGAGAATGACGACGACTTTGAATGCCGCGCTCATCATTTCGTTAGCGCCAGTCATTATCGTTGTGTTATCGCGCTGGATACTGCGAACTTCGATCACTTTGAAGCAAACGCTAGGCGTGGCGGTTTCTCTAGTGGGTGCCTGTGTAGTGATTGTTCGAGGTGACCTTAGTGTACTAAGGTCAGTAGCGCTCAACTCCGGCGATCTGCTGATGTTAGTGGCGTTGCCGAATTGGGCACTCTATTCGGTTTTGCTGAAGCGCAAACCACCTAAACTTGACCCGCGTGCCATGCTTGTTGCGACATTATTCATCGGCCTTGTGATGACCATTCCTTTTACACTTTGGGAGATTAATAACACGTAAGCA
>JAOTYS010000252.1 GCA_029861795.1 Gammaproteobacteria bacterium
GAGATCTAAACTGAATCTGACTGCGACGTGCCGTTAAGGTTACTGTGGATTTGCTTATATGATACTTAAAGACATTTCTGATCGATTTCATGATTTCAATATCTATGAAACAAGATTCCTCAGCGATTCCTATGTAGAGATCGTCCTTTCGGAGAAGGACATTCCTAAATCCAACAAGTTGCTGCATGAGCTATTGGGCCCACCAGCTAAGGAGGCCGCGGGGAAACCGTCAAAAGAAATGCAAGCACTAACAAATGAACACGGGGGAATCAGCATAGGGCAAACCCTATATTTGAAAAACTCAGAAGACGGTCTCGTAGCGGTAATGCTGTGGCCATGGCGAGATGGTAATCACACCACGCTAAAAATGTTCATATCAGAAGAAAAAACGCTCAATCTAAGAAGTGTCCATGTTGATCCAATAACTTGAGGCGGCTGGCGATATCTTTCCAAAGAGCCTGGTACTCGAGCGCAGCCTGACTGTTTCGGGCGAAACAACCCAACGGCTCTCTCACTAAACCCATGCGTTCTACGATGCTGCTATAAGGGATAAAGGATTTTGAGAATTCTGGTAGTTCATTAACCGTATTGACCATGATTTCTCTGTGCATTTTCTTACGTAGATCAACTAACGAGAAAAACGGCACTAGGATTAGATGGTCAAGCTTCTCCTTTTTTTTGTGGCGATATCTGGACAACTGCTCCCATGTCCTCATAGATAGTGTTGTCGGAACAAGGGGAACTAGTAGAGCGTTCGCTGCCATAAACACTGCTTCGGATGTCAGAGATATACTCGGGGCACAGTCCAAGATCACATAGTCGTACTGTTTCTCAAGCGGTTTAAGTACTTTAGCTAGTTGGTGCTTGGGTTTTTTGGAACGATCTAAGAAAAGGTCGAGGTTACGATAAGAGAAATCTGCGGGCAGTAGATCTAAGCGCTCATAATTGGTCCCTTTAATCAGCTCATCGAGGGCACCCTTGCGTCTTATTATCCATTTGCCGCCACCTTTCACTTTTGGCTTAATTCGAAAATAAAAGCTAGCGGCACCTTGCGGATCCAGATCCCATAGCAAGATACGCCCGCCCTGTTGGGCCGCAACGTAAGCCAGATTTACAGCGGCCGCGGTCTTCCCGACACCACCTTTGATGTTATAGGTCGCAAGGATTTTCATTTGACTTATTAAGCTACAGTTTGTTCTCCGGGCGGTGCAGATCGTGAAACATCTGGGTTACTGACTTTGCATGGAGCTCGGCGCAGTGCCTGTCAAAATCTTTCTTTGCCTCACGCTGGCGCTCGAGCATGTGCTCGATCAATATGCCTAAGGCGATGTAGGTATCAACCGACGTCGCTCCTTCTTTCTGCATTTGGTGGCCAAGGTCACTTAGGGCGGAGACTTGGACACTCACATCCTGGATGACACCGAGGATGTCCTGGATTTGTCTTAGTGTGTGGAGCACTTTCGGGAATTTTTCATCCTGGATAATGTCTCGTGAGAACCCTAGCAAGTAACGAAGTTTCTTACATGTTTTTCTCAGTTCGTGATATGCGGAATTAGGGCTGTCCAAACGAATGGCTTGGCTTTCACGTAGCGACTCGCGATAAACCTTCGAAATTCGTTTTGCCGCGAATTCGCCGATCGGGGACGTGGCTTTGGCGGTGGACCAGAGGCCGGTTGACTTCAAGGTTTCCCGCCAGTCACGGCAGATGGTGTGATAGCGGCGTGAATGCAGATGTGAGATGAGTTCCCCCAGTTCGGCGTTACGCCGCTTTTTGATGAAAGCAAACAAAGGCTCCAGGTGAACGGCCATGTCTGTAGGAACACTCGTCCTGTACTCATCAAATTTCAAGGTAAACACATCGAGATCACGTAGTGGGCTAGTAATCGTACCAAGCCACCTAAATTCGTCACTGAACCGTAGGTTGATAGGTTTTGGAAGCACCTTTTTAAACTGACTAAGGGTGGTGCGTGTGCGTCGTATTGCGACTCGAAAATCGTGCAGGAATTCAGTGTCTAAATCGGAAAGTACGCCTGCTTCGTTTTGTATCATCGACTCGAACAGATCAAGCAGGAGTGTCTTCACTGCGGTGTCCGATCGGATGCCAGGGTCTGGAGCGAATCTATGCTTATGCGGGGGCGTGGGTGTCCATCCCTCACGCCGAGCCACCTCTAGGAAAACATCCTGGGTCGAGGGCCGAAGCTCAAACCGCTTTTGCAAGACATCTATCACGTGATCTAGTTCGTTGTCGTATCCTTTCACTGGGTTTAGATACAGCCGCCGGATCGAATAGCTGCGATTGTCACTATTTGCCTTAGAGACGCTCTCCTCAGCGACTAAGCGAACTAGTATTTTGCCGTCATTATTCGCGAATTCTGCGCTTTGGAGTTGGCTGGATAGATGACCGCGCGGTAGCAGCGCCCGTACATCGACGACGGTATTCAAGCTTTCTTTCAGGTCTCCATCAGGGAGTTCTGATATATACCGGGGCGCTTTACTAATCACACAGCAGGCTTTTCGCACTGGAGAGTTCAAAGCTCGGAGAACGAGCACACGTTGCCTTGGGCTGCGTTCCTCAACCAAGACTTGGCCTTTGGAAAAGATGCGCCAATCGAAGGTGTCGTAGAAGACGCGATCTATCCTTTTCGGTTTGTCGATCTTGAGATCGAGAATCTCACTCAGCTTCTTTAGAAGCAAGTCCGGACTCTGATGATTTGCTATGTCGAATTGCAATGGAATGATCAAGTCGATATCAAGCGTCTCAGTAGACAAGAAGTGCCTCTCTACCGTTGAGTTTAGCTCGCGTTACTGGCAGGGGATTACCGAAGTGGACGAGCTCGCGTATTAGAGACTTTACCATATCCGATCACCTAAATAAGCAAAACCTAACATTTGGCTGATATGGTTCTAGCTCGTTTATTATTTCAACAAGAGTACGAAGGAGCTCATCATGCAATGTTACCAACCACTTGCGCTACATTTGTGTCTACACGCAATCACAAGTGCACGACTTCCCGACATGAAGTTCGATGTGTATTCCTTGGCGCAAGCACTCCAGCAAGCACAGATTGGTACTCTCGATGCTCTTCTGGATTTGGGATCCGAAGACGTCGAAGCGCTGGGAAAGGCCGCGTACACAATATACAAACGCTATTTTGGCGACAGCCTTAGGCCTGCCGCCTAGCGGGATCATCAAAGCTTGAGTTGTATTGAGGAGTTGCTCTATCTCCACTAGCTTGTGGTGACGCGTTTACGTTTATTATTATTCACTGAAGTGGTATCGACGAATTTCGCTGGCGGGATTTCTATTTCAGGTTGTTGGACCAATCTGGGCGCTGCAGTAAAATCTCAAATTCAAACTTTTAATGGAGCAATGCCATGGTCGGCGTCCCTGACACCCCATCGACAATCGATCTCGAGCGCTATCCCCTGCACAAACTCGACGCAGGGGCAGGACGAACCTTGGTTGAGCAATGCCGGCGCGATATCGTCGAGAACAGCCTGTGCCAGCTGCAGGGGTTCTTGAAGGCAAGCACGGTTAAGACTGCTGCCGCGGAAGCGCTGCGCTGTGGCGAGAGTGCCTATCATATGTCAAATGAATTTACCTACGGCGAGGGTATGCCATATGCGATCGATCCCGATGCGTTGCCTAAGGACGATCCCCGTCGTTACCGGATCCGGACGAAGCTGCGTTTTGTAGCGAGCGATGAGATCCCTTCAAATTCGTTGCTACTCGCGCTCTACCGTTGGGAGCCGATGCTACAGTTCGTCTCTCGCGTGTTTCAGTGTGAGCCCCTATATCGTGCAAGCGATAAGCTGAATGGCCTCAACTATCTTGTTTATGAAAATGACGATGAGCAGGATTGGCATTTTGATGAGCAAGATTTTTCGGTCACTATTCAGTTGCAATCCGCCGAACAGGGTGGATTTGAGTTCGTACCCAATCTGAGGGGGGCCGACGGTGAGGACTTGGATGGCATGCGCTTGGCACAACAAGGGGTGCACCCAAAGCTTGTTTGTCCGAAATCTGAACCAGGTACACTGTCGTTGTTCGAAGGGCGTTACAATTACCATCGCGCCACCAAGGTCGTAGGGCCTCGCAAGCGACTTATGGCGCTGCTGCAGTATTACGATGGGCCTTACGATCCGATGGATTCAGAAACCGTTGAGCTCAACCGTATGTTCTACGGGCGTGGCTCCTAGCCACGCAACGTAGGGAAGGAGGTTGTCCGTGAAACGAATATCGATCCTCATCTTTGCGGTTTTACTCATCAATGCTGGCACCAGTGCTGCCGACTCCATCGATGTGACAATGCATCTGTTGACATAAACGGAAGTTGGCAAAGAGATCGGAACTATTAGGGCAGAGGATAGCCAGTACGGTACTGTTTTTGCGCTCGATCTTAGCGAGCTTACTGCAGGGCTATATGGGTTTCACGTAGACCAGAATTCCGATTGTGGCCCAGCGGCGGAAGACGGAAACGTGGTCTCCGGTCTAGCTGCGGGCAGCGACTATGGCCCCACCTCAGTAGGACAGCACTTGGGTCCATACGCAAATGGTCACTTCGGCGACTTGCCTGTCCTCTAGGTGAAGGCAGACAGGCGATAACTACTGGGATCATCCTAAGAAGCTCGGCGGTGGTGGAGTGCGGATAGCCTGTGGGGTGGTCGAATAATTGTCGTCTAACGGCCAAAGGTCTGCCTGTTTGGCCGGTTTATCGGTCAGCTACTTATCTACTGTTGCAGTATTAGTCATATATGACTAATTTAACTGTCCCATGGCTAACGAGAAGTATCTGCTGCTCCTAGGCGTTCTGCTGACCCACGAGGCTCATGGGTATGACCTGCTCGCCATGCTTGAACATAATCCGACCGTCCCAATATCGCTAAAGAAGGGAAATACCTATCAATTGCTTGCCAAGATGGAGGCCGAGGGTTGGGTGAGATCACGGGAGGAAACAAGCGGACACCGTAGCCGACGAATATATGAGGCAACGCAGAAAGGAAAGGCTAAATTCAGGGAGTTGTTGCGTCACAGCCTGGAGAAACCCTCTAATGATGAGGCTGCAAGTGCGGTCGCACTCAACTTCATCGATCACATACCGGTCAATGAAGTGATCGAGCTTCTGGGTCGTAGGCTAGAGCACATCGATCGGCGTTGCGAGGAATTGAACGATCTTCCAAAACAAGCGCGTGATACGCATCCCGGTGTCGAACTCTTGTATCAATACCGCGTTCAAGAACGACAACTACTAAGGGAGCTGATGCGGCAAGCTATGAATTCAGTTTGAGCGTTAGATCTCTCCTTTTTCTGTGTCATAACCAATTCCTACAACCGTAATCAGGACCAGACCGGCACTTGTGGCGCCTGCTGAGTAGTTGGTGGCGTAAACCCTGTAGTTGGTGGCGTGAACCCTTTTTGGTGTCGACCTTGAACAGTTAAACGAGATCGAAGATAGGAGTAACCAGTGGCTCTACAATTTTCTCGCGACGAGTACGACGCACGCCAGCGAAAGGCGTGTGCCAAGATGGCGGACGAAGGTCTTGACGGTCTACTCATCTTTCGTCAGGAGAGCATGTACTACCTGACAGGCTACGACACCGGCGGCTACACGATGTTTCAGGGTATGTATATGAATGTGGACGGAGAGATGGTTCTTTTGGTTCGCTCCGCCGATCGCATCCAGTCACGTCTCACCTCGGTGGTCGAAGACATCCGGGTATGGGTGGATCGCGAGGGTGCCAATCCAGCGGACGATGTTAGGCAAATGATCGATGACCTGGGCGGTCGTGGTAAGCGAATCGGTGTGGAATACCATGCCTATGGATTGACCGCGCAACGCGGCAAGATGGTTGACGCTGTGCTGCAAGGATTTTGCGAATTGGTTGACGGCTCTGATCTAGTGCGTGTGTTGCGTTTGGTGAAAAGTCCGGCTGAGCTAGAGTATGTCCGTAAGGCCGGTGAGCTTAGTGACCAGGCATGGGGTGTTGCGAATCGGATGTCCAAGCCAGGCGAATTTCTGGGCAACGTCTACGGCGAGATGCTAAACGTTATCATGCGCGGCGATGGTGATCCCACGGCGAGCCGCTGGCCCATGGGGGCTGGAGAGGATGCGTTGTTTGTCCGATACCACACGGGAAAGAATGTGATAGGTGCCCATGACCAAGTGCAGCACGAATTCGCCGCCGCCTACCGCCATTATCACGCTGCCGCCATGAGCGTGGTGTTAACCGGCGAGGCAAGTGCAACGCAACGCGACATGTTCAAAGCATGTGTAGACGCCCTACAGGCGACCGAAGAAACCTTGCGCCCTGGGAATACCGTGGGCGACGTGTTTGACGCTCATGCCAAGACGTTTATAGAGGCTGGTTATGGTGACGCCTATCTCAACGCCTGTGGCTACACCATGGGGGCGACCTATCCACCCACCTGGATGGACTGGCCTATGTTTTGGACCGGGAATCCGCAAGTCCTTGAACCTGGCATGGTGTACTTCCTGCACATGATTCTGCTGGACGATAAGACCGGTCTCACCATGTCACTTGGTGAGACAGTTATTGTGACTGAAGGTGCGTGTGAACCTGTTAATAACGCGCCCCGCGAGTTG
Organism: Gammaproteobacteria bacterium; assembly: GCA_029861795.1. The sequence goes on from JAOTYS010000252.1 coordinate 6,606, forward strand.
GTGATCAACTGACTAGACCTGAATGTCACGCACTTAAGGAAAATGTCAGTCAAAATTGCCGCATTTAGTCTCACACGTGATTCCCGCGAACGACTGCACGGATGCAGGAGGTAGAGCAACGCAGGGATAGATACACGGATGTATCGTAGTAGGGTAATGCAGGAGCAATTACCGATAGATACACGGATGTATCGTAGTAGGGTAATGCAGGAGCAATTACCGATAGATACACGGATGTATCGTAGTAGGGTAATGCAGGAGCAATTACCGATAGATACACGGATGTATCGTAGTAGGGTA
>JAOTYS010000253.1 GCA_029861795.1 Gammaproteobacteria bacterium
GGCATCAGTCGATGCGTCCGGATTGGTGAACACAAAACCTTCTGCTGAATCACCTGCCGCTTCGAGGAACCCGGGCGCCATCAAGGCACTGCCGCCAACAATATTGGTGTCTTCAAGCCCCGAAATTTCCGACTCCTGGCGCGCAATCTGGGCGGCCGCCGCGACAAATATCGGGAAATACAGTGCACACGGCTTAGATGTAGCGATGCTGGTCAACATCGGGCGCATATCGACATCAGTCGGTGTCACGGCCTCTTGAGCCACCACCTCACCGCCTAATTCCTTAAAAGTGTTTTCGGCGACTCGGACTAGTTGTTCGGCGTAAGGACTACCATCATGCACCGTTGCGAGTGTGCGGCACTCGAGCACATTGTAAAAGTACTCGGCGTCGGCTGCACCGGCGGACAGATCGTTATAAATCGTCCGCAGATAACCATGCAGACCTTCCGGGCGATCCGGCGCAGTCAGTGACGGCGCGGTAGTCGACGTTGCAACACTGGGAATGCCTGCCTTCCATAGGATGGGGCCACCCGGCGTACCCGCACTGGAGCAGTCGGGACCAATGACCACGACCATGTTCTGGTCGGAGGCAAGCTTGGTTGCTGCAGTCTGCCCACCTTCCGCATTACATTGGCTGTCTTCCGCGACAAACTTGATGGGATGACCGACCACTTCATTGCCCCAATCGTCCATCGCGATCTCGGCGCCTCGTTTTTGGTCTAAGCCCAGTGCCACGTCGGGCCCCGACAGAGTCCAATAACCACCAATCACGATGGGCGCACCCTTGTTGATCTTCACCACACCGATGTCATCGGTTACCGGTCCCACGGTCTCCGCGCCAACAGATGGCGTTATGCCGGCAGCTCCAATCGCAAGCGCGGAGACGACAGCGAGACTCATCGATTTAACTTTGGATTGCATCTACTTCCCTCCTTATAGGTTTACAGTTGCTCAAGTTCAGGTCGCATCTAATACCAAGGGTATCGCGGACCGAACGCGTCCCCAAAAACTCCGCGGTAAAACAACCGATTGGAGTTTATTGTTGGTCGCAAGCAGCTGCCATTGTACTGGTTGGCGGATAATTTTCTACTCCGAGTGGAGTGTCAATGACGCCAACCACAGCTCAATGCGCGCGCACTTCTTCGTGGTTGTGGTACAGCCCCTCAATTAATACATATAAATCAATGGAGTATGCCGCCGAATCATGGCCTGAAAAGTCATTCGGAGCGCACCACTTTGCCGGGATTCATGATCGCCTCAGGATCCAATGCTCGCTTAATCCGTCGCATCGCCTCTATTTCCACTGCAGGCTTGTATCCGCTGATTTGATCCCTTTTTAACTGTCCCACCCCGTGCTCCGCGGAAATACTACCTCCGAGCTCGATCGCCGTGGCATAGACGGCACCCGTCAGCTGGCCCGCCATGGCAACAAACTCTTGCGGTTGCATTCCGAGTGGTGGTGACAAATTGAAGTGAACGTTACCGTCTCCAACGTGACCGAAAGCCATGATCCGTACGCCTGGGCACACCTCGGTCAACATAGCCCCTGCGCGGTCAAGAAAGCGCGGAATCTGACCCACAGGCACCGAGATGTCGTGTTTGATTTGTGATCCCTCGGCAGCCTGGGCCTCTACCATTCCCTCCCGCAGGCGCCACAATTGTTTGGCCTGAACCTCACTCGACGCAACCACTGCATCCAGTACAAGCTCGCTGTCTAAAGCGTGCTCTAATCGCGTCTGCAGCAAGTCAGACAGCCCTGCATCGGCGCGCGATGACGACATCTCTATCAAGGCGTAATGTTCATACTTTTCTCCGAGAGGATCTCGAACGCCGGACACATGTTTGAGCGCCAGATCGATACCCATCCTGGGAATCAACTCAAAGGCCGATACACACTCACCGGAATCCGAGCGCAAAAACGCCAATAGTTCCAATGCGCCGCTTGCATCAGGCAATGCGACCAAACAAGTGATCTGCTCACGTGGCGTAGGAAACAGTTTCAACACAGCGCCCGTGATCACCCCCAACGTCCCTTCGCTGCCAATGAACAGTTGCTTGAGGTCATAACCGGTATTGTCCTTACGCAATTTGCGCAGACCATCCCACACGGTTCCATCGGGCATCACCACTTCCAGCCCCAGCACCAAATCACGACAGTTGCCATAGCGCATCACGTGCACCCCGCCCGCATTGGTCGCGATATTCCCCCCAATCTGACAAGAGCCCTCCGCACCCAAACTGAGTGGAAATAGCAAATCCACCCCCGCCGCTGCGCTTTGGATATCGCTTAGCACACAGCCCGCATCCGCGGTGATGCTATGATCAAGTACATCAATCTCACGAATCTTGTTCAGTCTGCCCAAAGACAAGACAATCGAGTCGCCACTATCCAAAGGGACAGAACCACCGACCAGACTGGTGTTTCCCGCTTGCGGAACCACCGCAATGCCTAGCCCGCTACACTGACGAACTACTTCCGCAACCTCTGACGTGGTCTTGGGTCGAACCACCATGAGGGCCTTGCCGTTATACAATCCACGCCAATCAGTTAGGTACGGCTGCATCTCGGCAGGTTCGACAATACACGCGATCTCACCCAGACTCTGCCACAATCTGTCGCGTAACAACGCGCTGGAGTTAGACACGGAGTTCATTTGAGTCAGACTGATTGATACGACTCATCGTATCGCTATCATCGCATTAAAGCACAGCACACTGCTCAATTCACTCAGACTGACAACACCAATACATTGTGCCAACGTGGATGAAAAACAGATAAAGCTCGCCATTGATATCGGAGGCACATTTACGGATGTGGCTTTAGATGTCGCCGGGCGGTTGATTACCACTAAGATCGCGACAACTGCTAACGCACCCGCTGAAGGCGTGATGCAAGGTGTGTCGAAAGTAATGTCACTGGGAGGAATCGAGGCACCTTCGGTTTCATTGTTCATACACGGTACTACGCTCGCCACCAATGCCTTGATCGAACGCAAAGGCGCGAAGACTGCGTTGATTGCAACGCAGGGTCACCGTGACTCCGTGGAGATGGCGTATGAAAACCGCTTCGAGCAATACGACTTAAACATCGACCGACCGCAGCCACTGGTACCACGATATCTTCGGTGGACAGTTAAGGAGCGTGTCGATGCCCATGGCAAGGTTTTGATACCGTTAGATTCTGAATCCGTACCAAGCCTGTTTGCGCTCATCGAGAAGCACCAGGTCGAAAGTGTAGCCATCGGTTTGCTCCACGCTTACGCAAACCACACCCATGAAATGGAAGTGGCACGGATACTGAAACGGAGGTTCCCACATCTTCCGATCTCGTTGTCGTCAGAGATTTGTCCCGAGATAAGAGAATATGAACGGCAGTCCACCACTTGTGCCAACGCCTATGTGCAACCAATGATGGCAAATTACTTGAGAGAACTGGAACAAAAACTAAAACAGTATGGCCTTAACTGCCCGTTGTTTGTGATGACCTCAGGCGGCGGCATCACTACGTTGCAGGCGGCGATCAAATTTCCGATTCGGCTGGTGGAGTCCGGCCCAGCGGGCGGCGCCATACTTGCGAGTCATCTGGCACGCAGCTGCGGCTTAGATCGTGTGCTAGCCTATGATATGGGAGGAACAACCGCCAAAATTTGTTTGATAGACGACGGCAAACCGTTACTTTCGAGGACATTCGAAGTTGGACGAGTGTATCAACATCGCAAAGGAAGCGGACTGCCTATCAAGATTCCAGTTGTCGAGATGGTCGAAATTGGAACCGGGGGTGGTTCTTTGGCGTCCATAGACAGACTCGGACGAATTGCGGTGGGACCGCACAGTGCGGGGGCGTACCCTGGACCGGCGTGCTACGACAAGGGAGGGATACACCCCACAGTCACCGACGCTGACGTGGTACTTGGACGTATCGACGCCAATACGTTTGCAGGCGGCAGCCTGCCGCTGAAGGAAGATTTGGCACGACGGGCCATTTGCGACCACGTCGGTGTGAATCTGGACATGGATGCCACTGCAGCCGCCTTTGGCATTGTCGAGATCGCGGACGAAGATATGGCAAACGCCGCGCGAGTGCATGCCATAGAACGAGGTAAAGAGCTGTCGGACAGAACGATGATTGCGTTCGGTGGTGCGGCGCCGTTGCACGCGGCCAGAATCGCCCAAAAGCTCAACATCAAGGAGATAATCATTCCGAGGAACGCCAGCGTCGGATCGGCGGTGGGGTTCTTGCAGGCCCCAATTGCATTTGAAGTGGTACGAAGTTGTCATCAATTGCTGTCAAGTTTTGACTGTGAAGCTGTGAATGAATTGCTCAAAACAATGCGTGATGAGGCAGATTCCGTCATCGCTGAAGCGGTGGGGGATCGAGATTTGACCGAATTGCGAACTGCCTACATGCGCTATGTCGGCCAGGGTCACGAAGTTGATGTCCCTATTCCAATATGTAAGCTCACTCCCCAGGATGTCGACGTATTGACGACTGCGTTTGAGACCGCCTATGAAAACTTGTTTGCACGCACCATCCCCAACGCGGATATCGAGGTGTTGACCTGGGCGGTTTCACTGCAGACCAAAGAATTTATAGAAGTAGTCTCGCTTGCCAATTCGAGGAGCTCGAAAAAGCCCAAAGCCGACGGGCAACGTTCGGTATTCGATCCAACGGATGGGGGCTTTGTAGTTGCTTCAGTCTACGTTCGCGACGACCTTGAAGCCGGTGGCGTGGTGCAAGGACCCGCACTGATCACAGAAGCGCAGACCACTACCTTTGTGCCGCAGTTTTTCCGAGCACACGTGGACGATTTGGGTAACATCTTGATGACCAGGGTTCAATAATCGGAGCGGCACACAAAAAGTGGCGAATAACGACTCTTATCGGCAGATCCAACAACAGATTCTGTGGAATCGACTGATAGCAGTGGTTGAAGAGCAGGCCCAAGCGCTGATTCGGACTGCATTTAGCTCCACCGTGCGCGAAGCCGGTGACCTTTCCGCGGGCGTATTCCATCCTGATGGACGCATGCTGGCCCAGGCAATCACCGGCACACCGGGCCATGTCAACGCCATGGCCGCCTCGGTGAACTACTTCATCGAAAAGTTCCCGGTCAGTGAAATGAAGCCTGGCGATGTGTTGTTCACCAACGACCCCTGGCACGGCACCGGTCACTTACACGATTTCACCATGGTGACTCCAACATTCAAGGACACAAGACCCGTCGCCTTATTTGCCTCGACTTGTCATGTGGTGGACATCGGCGGGATCGGATTCGGCCCAGACGGTCGAGAGGTATTCGAAGAAGGCATCAATATTCCCATGACTTACTTCGCTGAAGCGGGGACTATTGATCAACGTCTCATCGAGCTGATCAAAGCCAATGTACGCGAACCACTACAAGTAGAAGGGGATTTGTATGCGCTCGCAAGCTGCAACGATGCAGGATCGCGTCGACTACTCGATATGATGCGCGAATACGCGCTGGAAGATTTGCACGCGCTTGGAGAACACATCATCTCAAGCTCGCGAAACGCGATGCTGGACGAGATCAGGAAATTGCCCCAAGGGACTTACCGAAATCGCATGCGCACGGATGGCTATGACAACCCCATCGACCTGGTGGCGCAAATGATTGTCCATGACGACGGTATCGACGTCGATTTCTCCGGTAGCTCGCCGGTTTCGTCCAAGGGTATTAACGTGCCTATTACATACACTCAAGCCTATGCCTCTTTTGGTGTGCGCTGCCTTGTTGGCTCGTCCATACCCAATAACACGGGATCGTTGAATCCAATAAAGGTGTGGGCGCCAAAAGGCAGCGTGTTGAATGCACCGAGGCCGTGTCCTGTGGCGGCGCGCCACGTCATCGGGCAGATGTTGCCTGACGTAGTCCTCGGCTGTTTGCACCAGGCATTGGGTACACGGGCACCGGCGGAAGGAACTTCAAGCTTGTGGAACCCTACGTTGATGGGACGCTGCGCTAGACCCGGAACAAATGAGGAAAATGAACCCAAGACATTCACCTTGAATGTGTTTCACTCCGGGGGAACCGGCGCACGCTACAACAAAGACGGTATGTCAGCCACCGCATTCCCCTCCGGTGTGCGCAACACTCCAGTGGAAGTTACCGAACTAATCGCTCCGCTCATCGTGTGGAAGAAGGAGTACCGCACAGACTCCGGTGGCGCAGGCCATCATCGCGGCGGATTGGGCCAGATCATGGAAATTGGCCACGCCCACGCTGATGGTTTCTCGGTCTCTGCCATGTTTGATCGCATCCGATTTGCGGCACGCGGTCGCAATGGGGGTAAGGACGGCCAGACCGGAGCGGTATTGCTGGCCAGTGGTGGCAAGCTGCGCGCGAAAGGTCGTCAAGACATCCCACAGGGGGATCACTTGATCATGGAAATGCCGGGTGGAGGGGGATACGGAGATCCATTGCAAAGAGAAATGGAGCGTGTGCTGAGCGATGTGCGTGACGGATTGATCTCTAAGGACACCGCGCGACGCGATTACGGTGTAGTCATTAATGACCATGATGAGATCGACTTCGATCGATCAAAGAAACTGAGGGGAAAGGGCACCCGCAGCGGCTCGCGCAGCACTAAATGAACGCCGTCAAACCAAGGAGTGGTGGACAAGCATTAGTGCAGGCGCTGGCGGGACATGGTGCCAACATGGTGTTTTGCGTTCCCGGGGAGAGTTTTCTGGCCGCCCTGGATGCGCTTTATGACGTTCGACAGACTGTGCAAACCATCGTGTGTCGACAAGAAGGCGGTGCGGCATTTATGGCCGAGGCCTATGGGAAGTTAACGGGTAGGCCCGGCATCTGCTTTGTGACCAGGGGCCCGGGAGCGACCAATGCCAGTATCGCTGTGCATACCGCAAAGCAAGAC